>CAZLTA010000304.1:0-1319 GCA_964562345.1 uncultured Planctomycetia bacterium | reverse complement strand
TATAATACTCGGGAAAAACTGGACCACAATTTGCCAAAAATAAAGTGGAAGATGATGTATAATCGACTTATGGCAAAGGAGGTTCGGGATGAAGAAGAATTTCGGCAAAGAATTCAGGGCAAAAGTAGCCTTAGAGACTCTTCGCGGCGAGAAAACGCTAGCGGAATTATCGAGCGAATATGGTGTTCACGCAAATGTTATAGGCCAATGGAAAAAAGTTTTGCTTAAAAATGCCAGCGAACTGTTTGAAGGTAAGCGTGAAAAACGTAACAAGGTTAAAGATCATGAAAAATCAGTGGATACGCTTTATCGCAAGATCGGGAAGATCGAGATGGAGAATGACTGGCTTAAAAAAAACTAGGTCTTTTAGAAGGAAACAAAGAATATCTATGATAGATCACGATAGTAAGGATTTTAGTGTTCGTGAACAATGCCGGATTCTCGGAATTAACAGGTCAGGATTGTATTATGAAGCGCGGCCTCTGACTGAAGAAACTCTAAAAATAATGAGATTGCTGGATGAAGAGCATACTAGGCATCCTTTTTACGGCGTACCAAAGATGACAGAATTTTTGAGACGTAAAGGTTATAGGGTGGGCAGAGACAGGGTAAGGACGTTGCTGAGATCAATGGGACTGGAAGCCGTATATCCTAAGCCAAAGACCAGCATTAAAGCTAAGGATCACAAAATATATCCGTATCTGCTGAAGGATGTTGAAGTGATAAGACCGAATCAGGTATGGAGTGCTGATATAACATACATACGGCTTGAAGAGGGTTTTGTATATCTGGTGGCCATCGTGGATTGGTATTCGAGATATTTGATAAGTTGGCGTGTAAGCAATACTATGGACACGAACTTTTGCGTAGAGGCACTGGAAGAAGCTTTAAAATATGTAAGGCCTGAGATATTTAATACAGATCAAGGCAGCCAATTCACAAGTATGGCGTTTACAGGAATCCTGGAAAAGAACGGAATATCGATAAGCATGGATGCCAAGGGTAGAGTTTTTGACAATATTTTTATTGAACGACTATGGCGTACAGTGAAGTATGAAAATATTTACATAAAGGACTATAAAACGATACCTGATTTAAAAACCGGGCTGATAGAATATTTTGATTTTTACAATGGTGAGCGATATCATCAGAATCTGGATTATAAAACACCATGGGAAGTATATATAGGCAAACAGGTATCCACAGAATTAAAGTTGTTAACAAAGAAAGAAAAAAATGGCAAAAAGGAAAGAAATGTTACTACGGTTACTACAATTTAAAATAAACAAATTTTGGTCTAGACAAACCCGATACCTTTA
>CAZLTA010000303.1:0-1345 GCA_964562345.1 uncultured Planctomycetia bacterium | reverse complement strand
CCCGGTGATTATTCTGTCTTTATCTGTACCAGCCTTATAGGCATCGTTGTCGGAACGAGTCCCATTTTAAGCACTATCTTTTGTCCCTGTTCAGCTGTTGCCCACTGGATCAATCCTGCACCCAGTCCGTGAAAAGTCTCCCTTGAAATAAAAAATATCTCCCTTACAAAAGGATATGATTTGAGATAAATGGACCCCTGATCCGGTCTGTAATATGTACCGTCACTGCTAAATCTCTCGGATACTGCAACGATATTTACCTTTTTGATAAAACTCCTGCTCAGTGAATCATCCTTGTCGCTAATCCAGTTAACACTCACAATACCAAGTGCATCTTTATTTTTTGAAACGAAATCTATTACCTCAGGGTTGTTCTTGACAGCATAAAAATTATCAGGCAGTGCATTTTCAATTTCAAACAGATCTTTGAAATATCTTATGTTACCTGATTTTGTATTGTCAAAAATTACTCTGATATCTCCAAGCTTTGATCTTTGATCCAGTTCATTCCACCTGGTTATGTTTCCAAGAAAAATATTCCTGATATCTTCATAATTTAAAAGTGTATCGTTATTTTCCTTGTTTGTTACCAGTGCAAGTGCATCCCAGGCAAACGCGGTTGTACGGGCTATAATCAGAGAGTCACGCAGATACTGGATCTGATCGTCAGTAAGCTTTTTGCTTGTTACAATCACCTTTACCGAATCATTCATGAAATCATTTATAACATCATATTCAGGTTTATAAAGGGATTTAATCTTTGCATTAATGTAAAGACTGGTGAATGTTGTAACCTCTGCATCAACAAGAGGTTGAAATGATTCATCCGCAATTATCCGTATGTCTCCCCTTGTTGGTGTTTCATCCAGCCTTGTAGTGTTACCCTGACATGAGATGAGAGAAATAAGGAAAACCGCAATCAAAATACGAAATCCTGAATTAATAAAATGATTGTACGATCCGGCCACTTTAATCCTGTTGATGATAAACATTTTACGGCACGCAATATTAGTAATTTTTTGTAAAAAAAGTGCAACTCTCATAACCTTATTTTTATCTTATCCGCTTTTTAATACTGCAAAGTATGTGCCAAGACAAAGCGGACTCAGAAACAACAGTATTATTCCTCATCTTCATCCTTTCTGAAAAACAGTTTAAAAAGTGTTACAAAAGAGGTGTAAATTCTGTATATGCCATAAAAAAGGAATGCTCCGCCGATTATATTGCGTAAAGCTTTATCAATCTGAAAATTATCTGCAAAGAAAAGAAGGAATATTCCGGCGCCAACGTAAAACAATGACATCAGAAACCTCATTATTGCCTGCATCTGCTTTACAACAATATT
>CAZLTA010000302.1:0-1384 GCA_964562345.1 uncultured Planctomycetia bacterium | reverse complement strand
TAATCAAATTATTGTTTAAGAAAATCTCATGCCGAACCTTTTGAACGATACTAATCCGTTAGGAGACAATCCTGATGAAACTTAAGATTAAATTACAAGTCAGCATCATTTTAACCATTATCCTGGCTATCACGGTTGGTTTGTTTCTTTATATGGCATTTCAGTCAGGGAAGGAAGGAAGCAGAACAGAAATAATAGCAGCCGAGATAGTCAAAGGCATAGCTGAATTGAAAATCATAACGCATGAGTATTTACTGCATCCTGGAGAACGCTCGATGATGCAGTGGCAATCAAGATATGATTCTTTAATAAAGACAATAACGGCAGCTGAATTCAAAAGGCCAAGCGAGAGAATCATTTTAAACGAAATACTTCAGGATCTTTCCCGATTTAAAGCTGCCTTTACAGAGTTATTTAGAAGTTCAGACTACTGGAAATTTGGATTTAGCTATTTTTGGAAAAATGCCAAAAATACAATAAAAACAAAAGGTTATTTATGATTTTAAGGTTAACATAGCTCCTTGTCCCTACCTTTTTATTGGTATAAAATATCCTCCTATGGTGTATAAACGCAACATATAGGGGGAGGGATTATGGAGACCTTAGCTCTATTTGATAGACCAATAGAAAAATCACCTATTGTTATAAACTCAGACATCAGATTAATTGAACATGATAATCTAAGGACATTAGTTGTGGCAAACTACCCCATATTTACTTACAGCACACCGGACAAAGACTCAGAGAGATATCTCATTGCCCAACTTAGCCTAAACCGTATAGCTTCACAGAAGGTATTGGCGTCTTGTTTTAACACCCATATAAATACGATTAAGAATCATAAAGGCCGATTTCTCCATCATGGATTAGAGGGGATACTCTACGAAAAACCTTCCTTAGATGAACCAAGAAAGGTCACTCCCCAGGTTGTCAGAGAAGTCCTTGCTTATTACTTTAAGCACTCTTCTGCCAGTGAAAATGAGATAGCTAAACACGTCAGCTCACGGTTAGGCTTCTCTATCAGCCAACCTTCAGTAGGCCGTATCTTAGAGAAGTGTGGTTTCAAAGTAAAGGGTGAAAGACCTCTCACAGAGCCATTCAAGGGCATTATAGATGACCGCCAGATGGAACTGCCCTTTTGCTCTTTCACTCAGGTGTTATACCCTGTAAAACCAAAAGAGACCCCTGAAACCTACACAAGGGCGGATACACTCTACATTAAACGATTAAAGAAAGGGGTCTTCTCTCCCTATGGTGCATCCATTATATATACCCCTTTAATCTCCCGATTTGGTCTCCTTGAACCATATCTTTCTATCTATGGTAGAAGGGATAATAAATATATCTCCTCTCATCAGATCTGGCTCACCTTCTTCCATATGGT
>CAZLTA010000301.1:0-1397 GCA_964562345.1 uncultured Planctomycetia bacterium | reverse complement strand
AGCTTATTGCCATAAGCCCTTTGTCAGTTTCTTCAGCAGTAATTTCTGCTTCATCGCCTGCCTCTAAATAGGTTTCTTCCATGACATCAGCGGTAGTATAGATTTTCACATCCTTGCTGCCGTCATTGACAATAATATAGCCCTCATCATCGGCTATTTCTTTTACAGTTCCTTTAATTATCTGGCTATTTGTTCCTTTTTCCTCCTGTGCGAAAGCTCTGTAAGATAAACCAACTCCCAGAGAAATAACCAGCCCTGCAAAAAGTAAAATAAAAAATAGTCTCTTTACCATATTATCCTGCCTCCTTTTCTAAAATTAATCAATATTGTTACCATCGTTTTCATCATCTTCATTCTCGTAAGTACCGCTGTAATCCGCTACTGCTTCTGCTTTTGGAGGAACAAAACTTATAATCTTTAAATCAGCGTCGCATTCGGGACAGCTCATTATCTCTCCTATCTCAGAGTCGGTTTCTAACTCAAATTTTTCTCCGCATACGGGACACTTAAATTTTGCCGTAACCATAAGCCACCTCTCTTTAAACAGCTTTTTCTTTTTTCAACTGCCTCTCTGCTTCCAGCCAATTATCTAAAGCAGAGTTTGAAACACTGCCCTTATTCTTCCAAATGTAATATGCTCTTTCTTGAATTACATTTTCAACCCTCCGGGAAGTATCTTTTTTCCTTTTTAAAATTTTCGTACGTATCATTTAACTTTCCTCCTTTATAGAGATTTTATTCGGCACGGAAATTACTGTGTTCATTTATTAAATTGTTTTTCTTGTTTCTTAACTAATTTAACTTTCTCTAAATCCTGTTTAAAAATGTTCAAATCCTCTAAACCTACAGTAACAGCATTAAGAATCTCTTCGTATTCTTTTCCTACCGGCTTTGCTAAGTAATAATACACATTCATCCCTTTACGTTTATCTACCACTATACCGGTTAATCTTAATCGTGTAAGATGCTTAGAAATAATCGATTGGTTTTTGCCAAAGACTTCACAGATTTGATTTACACTTAATCCTCCTTTGCTTAGAAGATTTACAATCCTTAAACGCGTATCATCAGCAAAAGATTTTAATATCTGCCGAACTTTTTTAATATTCATTGTCATCTTCTTTATACCCTTTCACCTTATGACCACTTACTCATATATTAGAGCAGTTTATTTATTTTTGTCAATATTTTTTTACAAAATTTTTTGGAACGATTGGCGGAAGAAGAAACACCGGCCTTTGTCCAGACCATCATACCGTTCGGCTTAGTCTTTTAGCATACTGGCTGTAAAAAAAGAAACAAAGGTGATTAACCCGCTTATTTCATAAAATACATAAAACAGCAACAATGCGGGCTGCCCGCAGGGCGTCCTTTAGGGCTGCGAAGCGTCCTTTAGG
>CAZLTA010000300.1:0-1456 GCA_964562345.1 uncultured Planctomycetia bacterium | reverse complement strand
TCTTCAAGGTGGTTGATAAGGCAAGGACGGAGGTAAGATGGCAGAGTGAGTGGTTCGGCCAGTTTACCCTCGGTGATGTTATTCAGCTTACCAGCAAGTTTACTATTGCCCAGATGCTGGCCAGAGAAGATTTCAGTAACCGGTATGGTTCTGGACAGCCCATCACCATAACTGAATTACTCTACCCCTTGCTTCAGGCCTATGACTCGGTGGCTATCCGGGCTGATGTTGAGTTCGGCGGCACCGACCAGAAGTTTAATTTACTGGTGGGCAGGGAACTTCAATCAACGGTGGGTCAGCCTCCCCAGCAGATATTCCTGACACCCCTGCTCATAGGGACTGATGGCAGTCAGAAGATGAGCAAAAGCCTGGGCAACTATATCGGTATAGCTGAGCCGCCTGATGAGGTATATGGTAAGGTAATGTCTATTCCTGATAGTCTGATTATACAGTACTTTGAATTGGTAACCGATGTTCCTGACGAGGAGTTGGAGGAATTCAGACAGGAACTCGAGGGTGGGGCAACTAACCCGATGACGCTCAAGAAACGGCTGGCTGGGGAGATTGTTACCCAGCTTTATAACCCAAACGCAGCCAGCGAAGCTGAGGAGAATTTCGTTAGGGTCGTCCAGAAAAAGGAAGTGCCAGATAAGATACGACAAGTAAAGATAACTGAAGAATTACTACAAAAAATAAAAGCTCGCTCATTTAAAGAGAAGGGAGCGTTGAGTAGTATTAGAGAGGTCGGCAAGCCTGAGACCGAAGGGTGGTTTGTACCTGTTCCTCTGCTTTTATGTGAGATAGGCATGGCTAAAAGCCGTAGCGGTGCCAAGCGTCTTATCAAACAAGAGGCTGTTCGTATTGATGGCAGGACAGTTTACGAGACAGATAGTGACCATGGCGAAATTAGAATAGGTAGTATAATTAACGTAGGACCACGCCGCTGGGCGAGACTAGTTGAAGCTGATTAAAAGTAGGCAAACGCCGCTTTACTAAAGTGGTGAATGCCGATGAATAAAAGAGGTGAAGGAGACAGATGGCAGAGTTACGTATTCCCGGACCAACCCCCCTCCCCGGTGAAGTTCTTCAAACGATGAGTCGGCAGATGATAAATCACCGCGGCCCTGAGTTTGGACAGATGCTGGTCGGGGTGACAGACAAGCTGAAACAGTTATTTCAGACAAAGAACGAAGTTTTTTTGCTTACTGGCTCAGGGACGGGTGGCTTAGAAGCAGCCATTGTTAATACTCTGTCTCCGGGTGATAAGGTGTTATCGGTATCTGTGGGTGCCTTCGGGGAGCGCTTTGCTACCATCGCCGGGCAGTTTGGGGCTGAGGTAATTCCCCTTCGCTTCGAGTGGGGCAAAGCGGCTGATGCTGATGCTGTTCGCCAGGCTCTCCAGGCTGAACCAAAAATCAAGGCAGTGTTGGTTACTCATAATGAGACCTCCACCGGC
>CAZLTA010000299.1:0-1467 GCA_964562345.1 uncultured Planctomycetia bacterium | reverse complement strand
TGTAACACCAATGCGATAATGTCCTATTTTACCAATTTAAAAATGTCCGGTTTTAGAGATGCTATAATTGTCTCTCAAGAAAGGAGGCAGTATGGCAGAGGAGGACATTATCACAATGAAGCGAAGAGAATTGAAGCAGCTGCATGTGATTCATAAAGTGATGGATAAGAGATTGAAACAGGAGGAAGCAGGTAAACTTTTAGGATTAAGTTCCAGGCAGATACGAAGGAAGGTAAAACGAATACGCACAGAGGGAGACAAAGGTATAATTCACAGGTTAAGAGGGAAGCCGTCACATAATGCTAAGTCTGAAGGATTCAAGCAGCAGGTGAGGCAGTTATACCGTGATAGATACTGGGATTTTGGGCCTACATTAGCAAGTGAGAAGCTATTTGAAATAAATAAGGTACAGATAAGTGATGAAACACTCAGGTTATGGCTATTAGAGAGCGGAGACTGGGAAAAGAGCAAGAAAGGCAGGAAGTATCGCAAATGGCGGGAAAGGAAGCATCATTGCGGGGAAATGTTACAAGGAGACGGCTCACATCATGACTGGTTTGAAGGAAGAGGTTCTGAATGCGTGCTAATGGGATACATAGATGATGCGACAAGCCGGGCATATGGCAGGTTTTATGAATACGAAGGTACGATACCGGCAATGGATAGTTTTAAGAGATACGTAAAGAAATACGGCATACCTCAAAGTGTATATATGGATAATCATTCTACATATAAGAGTCAAGCGAAACTCACAGTAGAAGAAGAGCTGGAGGGCAAGCAGAATCCACTCAGTCAGTTTGAACGGGCGGTAAAAGAGATTGGAGTGTGGTTTATACACGCACAGTCAGCGCCGGCAAAGGGGCGGGTAGAGAGGATGTTTAGAACATTTCAGGATAGGGTTATAAAGGAGATGAGGATTGCAGGGATAAGTTCGATAAAAGAAGGGAATAAATTCCTTGAGGAGTATTTACCGAAATATAACAAGAGGTTCAGTGTGCCGGCAATAGAGAAAGCAGATTTGCATAGACGTTTAACCGAAGATGAGGATATTGATTCGAAATTATGTATCAAAGAAGAAAGGACGTTAAGGAACGATTACACGGTATCCTATAAAACTAATCTTTACCAGGTGCTGGTAAGGACTATCGCGAAGAAGGTAACGGTTGAAGAAAGAATATCGGGCAGGATAGTAATAAGCTATGAAGAAGAGGTTCTCAAGCATAAAGAGATAGTAAAAAGACCTGTTAAGCCTGTGGAGCAGGAACATAAAAACTCGGAGAAGAATATCTATATTCCATCGAAGGATCATCCATGGAGAAGAAGAAAACAGAGAGGTTATCCACAAAATTATGCTTATCAACAAAAAGAAAAAAGTAACAAAAAAGAAAAAGAACTACTACTAGTTCATTAACAAAAGAGGACACTTTAACTTTGGTAAAAACAGGACATTTTAACTTTGGCTTGACA
>CAZLTA010000298.1:0-1517 GCA_964562345.1 uncultured Planctomycetia bacterium | reverse complement strand
CAGTTGAAGGTGTGGAAATAGTATACAGCGTATTAAGCTTGAGGGCCTGGAAGGTGTTACAAGAGGCAGGAGTAATATTTAGAAAATATTAACACTATCTATTTACTTTTTTAGAGATAGATATAAAGGAGGCTAAAAAATGGGCATTAAAATGACAAAACATGACATTGGTGCTGAAATTATTTCCATTTTGACGAAAGGGATGTATTTTGATCCTCGTGATGCACTACGAGAATATGTTCAAAATGCAATAGATGCTAATGCACAGAATATAGAAATAAAGATTCGTGGAAATTCAATTGTAGTTGAAGACGATGGTTGTGGTATGGATGAAGAAACAATGAGAAAAGCAGTCAGAATAGGTATCTCTGATAAAAATCCTAATGTAGATGTAGGTTTTAGAGGTATTGGGATATATAGTTCTTTCCATCTCTGTGATAATTTATGCATTTATTCGAGACCAAAAACTGACAATACACCATATCTTTTGAGTTTCGATTTTAAGAAAATGCGGGAAATTTTGCATCAACAACAAGCAGCACGTTTGAAAGGTGATTTGACAGGTGACCAATTGATAGACTTGCAATCACTTATAGAAAAACATATAGAGTTTAAAATTCTTGATACAAACAAATTTCTTAAAGTAGGAACAAGAGTTGAAATGATAAATTTAGACCCTAATTTTTTTAAGTCGCTTACTAAGTTTGATGAAGTTGCAGAATATTTGCGTCAAGTTGTACCACTTCACTTTCATCCAGAAAAATTCAAATGGTCTAAAAAAATAGAGCATAAAATATCTGAAATCTGTAGAGAATATAAAGCAGAATTTAAATTAGTTAATTTAACTCTACAAGTTAATACACAGATTGAGAAGCTTTATAGACCGTATACTGATGAGTGTTTTATTGGAGAACCGATAGAACCCCATTTTGAAGAAGTCAAAATCCATGGATATTTCTTTGGTGTTGGTTGGGGATGTCTTAATCCAGTTCGGAGAAAGATAAGTGATAGAGAGCTAAGGGGATTCTTGATTAAGAAACAAGGTTTTGCTATAGGTAAAAGGATCAATATTGCTAAATATTTTAGGAGAACGACATATTTTGACCGATATATTGGAGAGATTATAGTAGTGCATCCTGAGCTTTTACCAAATGCACCACGTACAGATTTTGAAATTTCATCTTTAAGAGTTTTATTTTATGAAACATTAAGCGGTGTTGCAACAAAATATAATGCTATAGCTGATGAACATCAAGAATATACAAAAGGCGATGAACAATTAGACGAGGCTATAAAGAAACTTAAAGGAATTGAATCTAAAATTTCCTTTTACGCTGAAAACACCGAGCAGTTAGTAAATATTATAATGGAAGTTCGAAAGATTCATGACGAAATAAATGGACGGCTGGAAAGAAAAGTACTAAGGGAAGAAAGAAGAGCGGAAGCTAGAGATGTGGTGAGATCTGCCAGAGCTCTTGAAAGAGAAATTCAAAGATTTATTAGCCAAGCCAGAGAAC
>CAZLTA010000297.1:0-1521 GCA_964562345.1 uncultured Planctomycetia bacterium | reverse complement strand
ACCGTAAAGAACTGCAACATAAAGCATGCCTTTCTTTATAGTAGTGCTAAACCGCCTGTTTTCTCCAAATTCAGATTTTAAAGCCTGCTGGACTTCCGGCCGATAAAGATGATTTTCAACTTCGGTAAGTTCCTTATCATCTAATTCCGAATCTCCCCAGACCGCCCCATCCAAGCCAATGATAGTAACCCGTAAATTTAATATTTTACCGATTCTATCAGCTATAGTATCTAACTTGTAAGATTGAACGTCTTGAGTAAAATCTTCTTCCAGGTAAGATTTAGCTAAATCAGTTTGTTTTATTAAATTCGTTTTAATACGCTGGTAAGTATCCGCTTGTAAATTCTTGTTAAGATAGAAAAAAATTCCAAAAAGTATAACGGCAATAATTATCCCGAAAATAAACGTAATTTTATAATGGATAGATATTTTCAAAGCATCTCACTCCTATTCGCTGAATCTATACCCTATACCCCGGACTGTTTCAATTAATTTACCTATTTTTCCTAATTTTTGTCTCAAACGTTTAATATGTGTATCAACTGTACGGGTAGTAATATCAGCAGATATATCCCAAACATTATTGAGTAACATTTCTCTTGATTGAACACGGCCAACTCTTTGCATAAGAATAACCAGAAGTTTAAACTCCATTGAAGTTAATTCTACATCTTTTTTATCTATGGTTACTTTATGCCGGGTGATATCTACTTTTAGCTTATCCTTGCTCAATATATCTTTAGCAGTCTCAAAAGGCTCTTTTCGTTTAAGAATTGCCTTTACCCTCAGAATGAGTTCCCGAGGACTGAAAGGTTTAACTACATAATCATCTGCACCCAACTCAAAACCAACAACTCTATCCATTTCTTCACCTTTAGCAGTAAGCATAATTATTGGGATAGCAGTAAGTTTTTTATCTTGTTTTATCTGCTTACATACTTCGAATCCGTCCATTTTAGGAAGCATGATATCTAAAATTATTAAATCAATAGACTCTTTATCTAAAATTTCTAACGCCTTTTCTCCGGCTATAGTCACAATACATTCAAAACCAGCTTTTTCTAAATTATATTTAACGAGCTTAGAAATATGTTTATCATCTTCAACTATTAAAATCTTTTCGCTATCCATTCCTCCTCCTTTTTCATATTATAACTCAGGTTGATGAAGGTATCTAAAAAAATGAGTAGATAAAACGTAAAACTTTTAATAAAAATATATCAGAAACACTATCTAATATACTACATTATAACACTATTCTCCTAAAGGGGAAAAGCAGGCTTTGCACCCAAAGGGTAGGCTTCGCACAGCGCAGGCAAGCGGAATCCCGAAGTTTCGGGATGAAGCCCGAGCACCAAAACAGCTTGGGCGGGCGGGGTATCCCCTACCCTCTCTGTTTCCACGAAAGATTCGGCTTCCCCATCTATAAAAATACGGGGTTCTAAATAAAACTATTTTATTTAGACGATAGTGGAGGACAGCTTTTAGAAAAGGTATCCTTTGCTGCTTTATATCCTTCTG
>CAZLTA010000296.1:0-1530 GCA_964562345.1 uncultured Planctomycetia bacterium | reverse complement strand
CATCTTATACTCCAGAAAATAATTAAATTAGATAGAATCGAAGATAAGGAAACGCCCATTCCTTATTATATCGGCTACCAGAATAAAGAAAAATATTACATATTCGAATCCCAGAAATTGGGCACAAGCTGCAGCGGCTTCGGCGGATCTATAGACATTATTCTTATTGTCGATAAGAATCAGTACATTAAAAAGATTTCTGTATTAAAACACAGCGAGGAAGCAGATTATTTCAACAAGACAAAACGCTGGCTCATAAATTTCGAAGGCAAAAAAATTACTGATTTTATATCCCCCCATAATGCAGTAGATGCAGTAACAGGAGCAACATTCACTTCCAATGCAATCACTGCAACCGTAAATAAAACCGCAGCATTGATTGCAGAAGACATATTCGCGCAAAAGGTCCCCCTCGAGAGGCGAGAAAAAGTAAAAGGCATAGCAGGAAGTTTAATTCTGATTCTATTTATCATAACAGGACTATTCCTATTTCATACTTCAAGAAGCAGAAAAATAAGATTCGTATATCTTATGCTTTTAATAATCGTTGTTGGTTTTGTATTTAATCTCCAGCTTTCTGCTTTTAACATTTTCAATTTATTTATCTTTCAATTCCCTCAGGTAAAGAATTTAAGTTTGTTTTTACTTCTATTCCTGCCTCTTGCACTCGGTATATTTTACGGCAGAATTTACTGCGGCTGGCTCTGTCCTTTCGGTGCTCTGCAGGAAATACTCGGGAGTTCAAAATTAAGACGCATACCTTCCGAAAAATTCGATGCTAAGGCGCGCTATATTAAATACATCTTACTTGTAATAATAATTGTGCTTCTATCCGTTACAAGGAATACTTCTATTTATAAACAGGAGCCGCTTGCACGGGTATTCAGATTCTTCTCATTCTCAATAGTGCAAAACATACTGCTGTTTGGCACACTGTTTTTCTCAGTATTTTTCTTAAGATTTTGGTGCCGCTATTTTTGCATAGTCGGAGCAATTTTGTCTCTTTTCAACAAAATTGCAATCCTAAAATCCTCATTCAAGGGAAAACTACTGAATTGCGATCTAAATGTAAAAACAATTTCTGATTTGGATTGCCTGCATTGTAATAGATGTTTGAAGAATGAAAAACGATAACTATTTAAAAATTGCTTTAGCAATAACATTAATCATAATATCTGTATTCTTGTTTTCAAACCTGTCCAATGAACAAAAAATCAATAAATCTGAACCGGCAACAGAATTGGAGTTGAAAAGTAAAGACGCAGACAATATCAGGGAACTCCTTGATGAAGGTAAGCTTTCAGCCAAAGAAGCATTATTCTATGAGAAAATGGACTGAAAACCCAGATACTACTTAAAATGCTGTTTGATAGTCTGGATTAATTCCGCAATATTATAGGGATTTTCTACAACATCAAGCACAGGAGTGATTTTAAAATACTCGTTTAATTTGGCTTTATCCCCCGGAGAACCTAAAAGTAGAAGGGGTATTTTTTTAAATTCATCCGTTTCCGCGAGCTCTTTTAAAAG
>CAZLTA010000295.1:0-1575 GCA_964562345.1 uncultured Planctomycetia bacterium | reverse complement strand
CTCCTATTCTACCACGCATCGTACCTCCAATGTGTCACTAATGTATCTGAACGAGAACATTCTGGCAATAAACTGCTGTCCTCCAATATCTATTTCTTCGAATTTAGGCATAAATTCACCCCTTTTATATTTTTGAATACCAGGTATTCTGACAAGTCGATTCTGTCAATTGTTTCGTCTGTATATTGGATTTCACATTCAAAATATTTCTCTTTATTACCAAGAAAGTGTTGTACTTGATACGTGAAATGCTCAATTTCCTTATTCGATACTCCATTATTTTTTAATTCCTCTATCACATCGCTATAAAATAGGACATCAAGAATTTCTACCTCGTCCTCGTCTGTTTTTATGAATTCTCCTATTTTGGCCAATTTTTCAAGGTATTTTGCTGGAATGGTGAAATTGAACATTATAACAGCCCTGATTTCTGTCTTATTTGGTGATTTAGATAGCAGGTATTTTAAGCTGTTCTAGATGTTTTAACCTTTTTTGCAAGTGAGAATATAGCTTTTTATAAGAAAATTGGACTAAATAATATGAGCAAAGGTAAAGGGTGTCAAGTTTGTCCAAAAACATTTTTTAGACCCTAAATAAAAGGAGGCGCAACTAGAATTTTATCTTTGAAAAAATCCTTAATTCTTATCGTTTTTTAGTAGGAGAAGCTTTTTAAATCCTATTGTTATTAATAATGTAATATTTATTTAAACAATTTTTAAGTAGATATTTCGTCCGCACTTTCAGCTTAATTGATTAGATCCAATCTCCTACTAAAATAAATGGAGCCCAATGATATGGATGCTGCCAAGCTGCTTTTAATTTATTATTAATAAGAAAAATCTGTGCTCTTTGAAAAGCCTCCGCTTTACTGATTGTGTCTTTAGTATTTAACCAATATTCGAAGAAAGTCTTAATCAGTTCTAAAGTTGAATAAGAATAAACACTCCATAAGCTTACAATTACTGAAGATACACCAGCATAAATTAAAGACCTTGTCAGGCCAATTAATTCATCTCCGGGCCTAATTTCATTCACCCCCGTTAAACATGAACTTAAAACTGCAACATTTGCTGTAAGTTTCAAATTAAATATATCTTCTGCTGTAAGAAGCATATTAGGCGATATTTCTGGAAAACCTAGCTTGTTAATTTTTACATTAGGCAGACTATTTCCATCGGATAACAGTAAACCTGATTTTAGTGGTTCAATTTTATTAAAAAAACCATGACAAGCTATGTGAATAACATCTTTATTTTTACAATGTTCAATAAAATATTTCTTTGATGCTTCCAAATCAATCTTAAGTTCACCTTTAGAGCTGAATATTTCTTTTCCTATATAAATTGCTTCCTTACGAAAGCTTTCTTTCAAAAAGGGAGGATCGTCCATTTTTCCAACTCCAAAGGACAAACAGCTTTTTTTTACTTCTGAATCTCTGTTGCTTCTCCTGTCTCTATTCTTTAATTGACAGTACTTTATTACAGAAGCGCTAGGAGAATAAACAATTTTAAAATTTTCTATCAAATATCGTCCATCATCGCATTTTAAGGCATGTAAGGGCAAATGATGTAACCA
>CAZLTA010000294.1:0-1586 GCA_964562345.1 uncultured Planctomycetia bacterium | reverse complement strand
GCTGCCTACTTTTTATATCCTTAAATAAATCGGCTGACAGTTTAAAACTGTCAGCCGGCCGCAATTATATTAAATAAAGACTCCTGGTGGTCATAGAGCCGGGGCAACACCCGTTCCCATTCCGAATACGGAAGTTAAGCCCGGCATCGCCGATGGTACTGCCCTGGCAACGGGGTGGGAGAGTAGGGCGCCGCCAGGTTTTTTTATATCCAAATTTTATTTTCCCCAAAAAAAATCAAAAAAAATTTGACAAACGAAATTCTTTGTGTTATAAATACAATACAAGGAGGGGAAGATGAAGAAGAGAATAACAGTTTTAATTTTGAGCGTTTTTCTTTTTGCATTTTCCGCTTATGCTTCTAATGTCTGGGTTATCGATTCGACATATGATAATCATGGTTATATTGTTCAAAGAATAATAGAAAATCAAGCTCCTGATGCCAACGTGCATTTTGAATGCATCTCACATTCTCCTCAAATTAATGCGTGGGATGCTGCAAATGCAATTCGTAAAGCTGTTGATAGCGGAGCAGATATTATAAATTTAAGTTTTGGTTCTCAGTATCGTTCACAGGCTTTGGAGAATGCAATAGCTTATGCAGCTTCCAGAAATGTTGTTGTTACTGTTGCTTCCGGCAATGATGGCGGGGCGACTCCCAATTTCCCTGCTTACTATAGCAGATATTATTCAAATGTTATTTCAGTCGGGGCGTTAGAAGCAAATCCGTTTACCGGCCAGCTTGAAAGGGCGTCTTATTCAAATTCTGCTCAGGTTTTTGCGCCCGGTGAAGCTTATGGAGTACATGGTACTTCTTTTGCCTCTCCTTATGTTGCGGGACAAATAGCTAATGCTATGGATAATAGAAACATCTCGGCTGTTGAAGCGAAGGCAGCGATAGTGGATAACCATAATGCAGTAGGCCCGGCTACTGTGCATACACAAAGGCCTTATGAGCCTGAATCTCCTTTGCCGGAACAAATTTTACCTGATAAAGATATTTGGTATGATTTACTTGCTGCAATAATTTTTAGAGAAATGGTGAAGAGCTTTATGGGAATGGATAGTTTTTTCTCTGATGTGTTTGCTGCTGCAAATCCTTTCAGTGATTTTCAGCCTATTAACTCTGGTTTTTCTGGAAATTATGAAAGAAATTCTAATTTTTTCCCGAGTATTCCATATCCAGAATATTCTGGAGGAGTTAAATTTGCTCCCATCTTAGATACAAGTACCCAGGATTTTTCACCCTGGGGATTATAAAATTCCGGTTTCGCGAAAAAGTTCTGTATTAAAATTATACGTGGAGGGGAAATTGCGGTAATGAAGATTAAGCCGCTGTTTTTTTTGCTGGGGTTTTCAATTGTATTTCTACAGGTAATAGCTGTTGGTGATTCAGGCTGCTGCAGAAGGACTAAGAGCCAAACAATAGTTGTTGAAGAAGATTATGTTTTATTATCCCAAACCGCAGTCAAGATGTTTATCTCAGAACTTAAGGCAGTACTTCAGAAAAAAGATAAAGCAGTAGTAATGCTCCCTACGGGCGGCACATATCTAAATCCCGGAGGGTTCTACCAAATTTTACGCACGG
>CAZLTA010000293.1:0-1601 GCA_964562345.1 uncultured Planctomycetia bacterium | reverse complement strand
CTATAGCATGAGCACAATCCTCTATTACAAAAATAGAATTCTCTCTTGCTATTTTTTGAATTTTATCCATCTCACAAGGTACACCAAAAATATGCGTTGCCAAAATTGCTTTTGTACGCAATGTGATTTTTTTAACTATTTCACTATAAGCAATATTAAATGTTCTATAATCAATATCTACAGGAACTGCAATTAGACCCAAAGAATGTATAATAGAAATTAAATCTTTCAGTGTATAAGCAGGAATAATAATTTCATCCCCTCTATTAAGCTCTAGACCGCGAAGAATAAACTCTAGTCCCTTTCTGCCAGAAGGAACAGCAAAAGCATATTTCACGCCTATAAAACGGGCAAAGACTTTTTCAAACTCTAGTACTCGGGGGATTTTATTTTTATTAAAAAAACTTTGTACTAAAACAGTAAACTCGTCATCTACAGTATAAAGCTTGCGTCTCGGTATCAGTTCCCATTTCATAAAAGTTATATTATTTCTTCTATTTCTTTAATTTCTACAGAGGTATGTCCATGAATTTGAAATCTATTTGTTTTTACTTTTATATCACAGGGATTACAATCTCCATACTGGTCACATGTTCTGAAAATATCTTCTATTTTAAAATCAGCATCTAGTAAATTACCGATAGGTGGAAAATCTTTATATAAATCATGATGACATCTATAAATACTGCCGTCAGGACCAATAATAAGTTCGCTATTGCGGCAAAAACTCTTCTTCTTTTTGGTACTACCAACAGCTTCAGGATATTTATAACTACCATATAATTTTCCTTCAAATTCGCCTAAAAATTCCTTAGTTCTAAAATCAATACCGGCCTCAAGACATCTTTTTTGAGCAGTTAGAATATCTTTTGTAAATTGAGGGTGAAGAATACCATAGATACCGATAGAAAAACCTGCTTTTTGCAACTTCAATACTCTTCTGATAAGAGCATCTAATTCCATATGAAATGGATGATAGCTAACTCGTATGGCCGCATAAGGCGCGTCCCTTTTAAAACGCAGGGGATTAATTTCTCTTATAAATTCATCTGCATCAAAGGTCAGATTAGTCAGGATATCAATATTTAAACCACCCCTGATATTTTTTAATATCCATATACAATCCGGATGTAAAGCAGGCTCTCCACCTTGAAAAGTCACAGGCAAATCATCTCGGGATACTAAACGATCTAACCCCCTTACCCAGTCTTTCCCAGTAAGCACCCGATGTTTAATGAGTTTGTTATTACCGAAATTATTTATACAATATTCACAATTTAAATTGCAGTCCAATGTTAAAAAACATGCTATGTAATTATATCTATTTGGAAGTTTTAATTTTTTTAAATTCATTATCGATTTTCTCCTTAACTTTCCGAGGAGAAATATACTCCATACATTGTCTTTCTTTGTTACATCTAAATTCAAAACAAGGAATACATTCATAATCTGACTCAGGCAATATGAATGAACCTAAGGAATAAAAACATATTTCAAAAGGAGAGGTTGGACCAAAAAGAGCAACTACTCTTTTTTTCAATGCCAGAGCAAGATGTAATCCTAAGGTATCAGCTGTTACAATCAACCTGCAGGAGTTTATC
>CAZLTA010000292.1:0-1625 GCA_964562345.1 uncultured Planctomycetia bacterium | reverse complement strand
CCATACGGCAGTCTCCGAATTAGATAAAAATAAGTTTCAGGATGAGAATTTTTTTCGTATTCTTCATCGTAGAAATAATCCTTAAGAAAATCTATATCGCTCATCTTATTGTATTCAGCATAAATAGAAGTATATTCATCAGGCTGCCAGTGGTGCCTGAGACTGATTCTGAACCTATCGTTATCGGCAAACTCGGAATCTTTTTCATTCATATAATAATATTTAATTATACCGTCCCCGAATTTAGTCTTATACTCATCATCCACCCCGTAGGCAAGGCCTTTTTTCTCTCTGTAATCCAGCTTAAGGCGCCCCTTATTATTATCATTCAGAAAATATCTGTAATAACTCAATATATACCAGCCCCATTCACTGTTATTCCCCGGTATAATCATAAAAGGCATCTTCCCGTCTTTAAAAGAACATTTTAAGTAAGGCAAATATAATATCGGGGTATTTTTTATATAAAACACGACATTTTTGGCAATTATTTTATCGTCCAGGTAAGCTTTAATTGTTTTAGCCTGCAGTCTATAATGAGGCTCTTTAAGGTCACAGGTAGTAAAGTAAGATTTCCTTATCAGGTATTTTGATTTTTCATATTCTTCGGCTTCCAGGCCTTTACCATACCAGGGCCCGAGATTTTCAAAACTCGGCTCTATAATCTTTCCCTTATTCTCTTCAAAATAATAACTGACTTGTTTCCCATAAAATGTCGTACCGTCTTTTATCAATCTAACATTGCCCTGAGCTAAAGCCTGTTTTTCATCAAGCAGTACTGTTACCTTATCGGCATAAAGCTTCATTCCTTTATATAGCACTTCCACATTACCCGTACCGACCATGATTTTTTTCTCCGGGTCATATTCAACCTTATCTCCGTTTACAGTGATAGGCTCTTTAATCTTCATCTCTTCGGCAAAAGAAATTCCGGGTATTATTACAATAGTTAATATTAATGCCAGAATAAATTTAGACATCTAAACGTTGAGCCCTCTGACTTTATCCCAATCTTTGAGAAACTTTTCAATCCCTATATCGGTTAAAGGATGGTTAAACAACTTTTCCATAACGGAGGAAGGTACCGTTGCAATATCAGCTCCAGCTTTCGCAGCCAGAAGAGCATGGGTAGGCGAGAAACAAAGCGTGACATTCGTCTTTATTCCCTCGCTGCTTAACACCTTAACAGCTTTCAAACCTTCTTTAGTAAGAGGTATTTTAATTACAACGTTTTCACCATACATTTTCAATTCTCTTGCTTCACGAACCATACCTTCGGAGTCTTCACTGATAACTTCTAAACTGACAGGGCCTTTAACCACCTTCAGTATTTCTGCAGCTATTTTCTGAAAAGAATCAGTTTCTTTCGAAACCAGAGTAGGGTTTGTGGTAACCCCGTCTAAAATTCCCCAGCTATCTGCCTTCTTAATTTCCTCCAAATTAGCGGTATCCAAAAAAAACTTCATCTTTAATCTCCTTCCTCTTAATTTTACAGTCAAGAAACTTCGCGCACCAACGAAGTTGGTGCATTCAGGACTTTTCCTTACGAAGTTTCAGTGGTTAGGAAAGTGTTTTATCCAACAGGGATAGACCTTCCTATCCCTTTAAAGGAAGGGTCTTATCCA
>CAZLTA010000291.1:0-1635 GCA_964562345.1 uncultured Planctomycetia bacterium | reverse complement strand
CCTCTATTGAGAAGTGCTTTAAATCATGCTAATATTGGGCGTACGGAAAAGATTAAGGCATTATGGAGACTGCATGAAATTTTGTTTAAGCAAGGAGAGATGAGATGAAAAAAATATTTAAAATAATTGTTTTAATTTTTGTAATTCTGGTAGTTTGTCTTTTTTTGTTCAAGAATGTGATAGCAAGAGTTGCCGTATCAAGCAGTGTAAAGGTTCTTACAGGACTTGAATTAAGCATTAAAGATATAAACCTGGATATAAAAAATACTTCTATAGGAATAAATGAGATGAAATTGTATAATCCGGAAGGTTTCACAGACAGATTGATGGTTGATATGTCACGAATATATGTTGATTATGATTTGCCCGCAATATTAAAAGGCAATATTCATCTTAAAAAGGTTATAATTAATCTCAAAGAGTTTATATCCGTTAAAAATAAAAACGGCGAATTAAATCTTGACTCGCTTAAAGTGGTTAAAGAATCACAAAAAGAAGAAAAACCTCAGGCAGTAAAAGAAACGTCAAAAAAGACTAATTTCAAAATAGATGTTCTGGAATTAAAAATCGGCAGGGTTATCTATAAAGATTATTCTAATGATGAAAAACCTGAGGTTAAAGAATATAAAGTAAATATTGATGGAAAATATGAAGATATCACCAATATTCAGGACCTGATTCGTTTAATCCTTATAAAAGCTTTAATGCATACAAATCTGGAAAAACTTGGGAATATACCTTTAAATACTTTCAATAAAACCATAGGCGGAGTTAGCAAAACCAAGGGGGTTGTCGAAGGCCTGGGAGGTAAAGCGGCAGAGACCATCAAAAATATTTTACCGTTAGGGAAATAAGTGAAATGCAATATTTTCAGATAAGAAATACCGGTATACCTCCAGTATCACGTATCGGGTTAGGTACCTGGGCTATCGGCGGCTGGCTCTGGGGAGGAACAAATGAGCATGATGCAATAAATACCATTCTTGCAGCATTGGAACGGGGAATTAACCTGATTGATACTGCACCTGTATATGGAAGGGGTAAAGCAGAAGAGATTATCGGTGAGGCTATAGCTATTTACGGCAGGCGTGAAGATGTTATTATTGCAACAAAAGCGGGTTTAGAGTGGAATGGTGATAAGATATTCAGGAATTCCAGCAGGAAACGGATTTTAAAAGAGATTGATGATTCCTTAAAACGTCTGGGCACTGATTATATAGATATTTATCAGGTTCATTGGCCTGATTCTTCAACACCGATAGCTGAAACTGCCGATATTATGTTTGAATTGTATAAAAAGAAAAAAATCCGCGCTATTGGAGTTAGTAATTATACATCTCAACAGATGGATAAATTCAGGGAATTTGCTCCTTTACATACATCCCAGCCGCCTTTTAACCTTTTTGAGCAGAATGCCGCATTTGATGTTCTGCCGTATTGCCATACTTACGGCATTACAACTATAACATACGGAACATTATGCCGGGGGCTGCTGAGCGGGAGAATGAAAACTGATACCGAGTTTAAAGGGGATGACTTAAGAAAAGTAGACCCTAAGTTTCAACAGCCGCGTTATGGAGAATATTTAAAAGCAATTGAGAAGCTTAATAAATTCACGCTGGAAAAATACGATAA
>CAZLTA010000290.1:0-1651 GCA_964562345.1 uncultured Planctomycetia bacterium | reverse complement strand
TATAATTACGATGAAGAAGGAAAGATAACTTATGAAATGAGCTTTGTAACTTTAGATATTATTGTTAAAGAGGACCTGCAAAAATTCTTTAAAAACCAGAGAACTCCACAGGAAATGAGCAGTAAGGAATTAAGACAACAGATAGACATTTTACAACAAGCAGGTGCAGATACTAAAAATTTTGAAGTAGATTTCTATATGAAATATTCTATCCCTTTTAGCGGATTAATCTTTGTACTGTTGGGGGTGCCCTTGGGCTTACGGGTAAAACGCGGGAGCAAAGCTACAGGAGTAATCCTCAGCATTGTTTTGGTTTTGCTTTATTATGTCCTCCTTTCCACTACCAGATCCATGGGACGGGGAGGAATGTTATTACCGGTTCTGGCAGCCTGGTCGCCTAATCTGATTTTTGGTATTTTGGGGGGATTTATTATACTTGGATCGGAGAAGAAGTGAGTCAATACACCGATTTACCAATTAATGAAGAAAATACTGAGAACGAATGCAAGATGTACTAGTCGTTAGTCGTTAGTGAATAGTATGTAGTATTAAAATACAAGAAATGAAGATGGTTTTTAGATAAAGATGTCCTGTAAGGAAATATAAGAAATATGATACAAAGTGGAAAAGTAAAAATTGTAATAACTTTTATAGCAATATTTACACTAATTTTGGGGATAAACTTGAATGGTCTGAATTTCGGGTTTACCCTGTTATCCTTCGCACAAGAAACAGGAGAAATGGGAGAGACCGAAGGGATATTGGGGACAGATGAAGCACAAGAGACGCCATCAACCGAAGAAGCTGTAGATACAGATAAAACAGAAGGAGAAGAAGCAACAGAGGCAGAGGCGGAAACAGAAGAAGAATTAGATATTTCCCTTATAGCTGAATACATAACTTATGAAAAGGTAGAGGGAGAAGACCTGATTATCGCCAAAGACGGAGTACAGTTTAAATATCAGGATATAGAGATAAAAGCTGGTTACCTGAAAATCAATTTAACCACTAACCTTCTCTTCGCCTCCGGAGAGGTCTTCTTTAAACAAGATGAGACTGAAACTAACTGTGAGGAACTCACCTATAACTGGAAGACTAAAAAAACAATTCTGCTCAAATTAAAGGGTGAACTAACCGGGGAAGGCATTAAAGGAAAACTCTATTATCAGGGAGAAAAGATGGAAAATTTCCCCGAAACAGTAGAGTTTCAAGGAGGAAGTTTTACCACCTGTGAATCGGAAGAACCTCATTATCGTATAGTCGCCAAAGAAATGATAATCTATCCCAAAGATAAAATAATCGCCCGTAATATCTCCTGGTATGAAGGCGAAATTAAAATCGTTACCCTGCCCTATTTCCTTATTTTTTTAGACCGCAAAACCCAGCAGCCCATTCTTCCCAAGATAGGGCAAAATAGTGCAGATGGCTGGTTTGTAAAAACAAATTTTAATTACTATATAGATGAAAAATCTTACGGAACCCTATACTTTGATTGGTTTGAAGAAAGAGGAATCGGAGTCGGCTTTGAACATACTTTAGAAATCGGTGAAGAAAATAATCCCGGAGAAACTTTATTTTCTTTATATCAAATTAAAGAAAAAAATACCAACCAAATTAAATTAACCGGAGAATTAAACTACAAGCAGGAATT
>CAZLTA010000289.1:0-1655 GCA_964562345.1 uncultured Planctomycetia bacterium | reverse complement strand
ATTCCGTTAAGTACAAATAAAGATTTTGTTTTTTCAAGCCCCATGTTTTTCAAAATACCGGCAAAAATCCTGGTCCTGGGTTCTTCGGTTTCCATTTCTTCTAATAGCACTAACTCATCATCCTGCAATTTAGCATTAAGACTTGACTTGAGAGCCAGCCTTTTCATCTTTTTTGGTATATTGACAGAATAATCGCGTGGTTTCGGCCCGAATACTATACCGCCTCCCCTCCAAATCGAAGAACGATTACTGCCCGCACGTGCACGGCCGGTCCCTTTCTGCCTCCATGGCTTTTTCCCGCCGCCGCTTACTTCACCTGTAGTTTTTGTAGAATGAGTACCCTTTCTTTTATTAGCCAGATAAGCGGTTATAACTTGATAAAGAAGATCTTTATTAACTTTCCCATCAAAGACTTTACTGTCAAGCTCAACAGTACCTATCTTTTCACCTTTAATGTTTAAAATGTCTATTTTAAGAGCGTCCTTTACCATTTTCTTAATCTTTTCCTTGTTCTTGTTTTTCTTCTTCTTGTTTAACATCCTCTTTATCTGATTTCTGACGGCCTTCCTCTGACAAAATAAGCTCAGACGCTTTTTTCTTAGAACTCTTCATAACCAGCAATGAATTGACAGCACCGGGGATACCACCCTTTACCAAAATCAAATTTTTCTCTATATCTATATCAACCACCTCTAAATTTTGAACAGTTACAGACCCACTACCCATATGTCCCGGCATATGAAGTCCTTTTAAAACACGGGAAGGATACGAACTTGCCCCTATCGAACCAATAGCCCTGTGTGACCTGCTGCCGTGGGATTTCGGCCCGATATGCCATCCCCACCGCTTAACTCCGCCTTGAAAACCTTTACCTTTAGAGTTAGATGTTACATCAACAAATTCACCTACTTTAAAAATATCAACTTTCATTTCCTGCCCTACATTATATTTATCTAAAACAGCAGAATCTTTGATTCTGATCTCACGTAAATACCTTAACGGTTTTAACTTCGCTTTTTTAAACTGCCCTAAAACAGGTTTTTTGGCATGCTTTGAATTTTCTTTCACTTCTCCATAGCCGATTTTCAAAGCGTTATAGCCATGGGTCTGTTCTTTTTTTATCTCCATTACATAACATGGCCCTGCAGATACAACAGTTACCGGCAAAACTCCGCCGTTTTTAAAAATCTGCGTCATACCGACTTTCTTACCTATTATTCCTTTAATAACCGCCATTTTTTTCTTTATACCTTTTATTTTTTCACTTTATACTTCTTACTTTATTTCAACATATACACCAGCAGGCAGACTTAATTTCCTTAAAGCATCAATTGTCTTGGCTGTAGGTTCTAACATTTCAATCAGCCTTTTATGCGTACAGAGTTGAAACTGCTCCCGGGATGTCTTATGTACATGAGGAGACCTGATCACAGTAAAAATTTCTCTTCTTGTCGGCAAAGGAATCGGGCCTGAAACACGGGCACCCGTTCTTTTTGCAGTATTGACTATCTCTTGAGCCGACTGATCCAATAACCTGTGGTCGTAACCCTTCAATTTAATCCTGATTTTCGTTACACTTTCTTCAGCCATTTTTTATTCCTTATCTCTATTCTATTATTTCGGAGACAACTCCTGCACCAACTGTTCTGCCGCCT
>CAZLTA010000288.1:0-1663 GCA_964562345.1 uncultured Planctomycetia bacterium | reverse complement strand
CAAAGTTCAAGTCTCATTGCCAAATTCATACCTCAAGACAATTCGACTACGTCCTTTTCCTTCGTCTTCGCCTCGGCAAAGTTCAAGTCTCATTGAAAAAGCCTGTTATTTTAGCCCGTACATCTTCTATACCGGTTTTATTAACCATTGATACTGGGAAAACACAATCCTTGCCAATTTTTTTCTTAAGGATTTCAAATTTCTCTGCTGCTTCGGGTAGATCCATTTTATTAGCCAGTATAAAATATTCATTTTTCATCAGATTGGGGTCGAACTTCCTTAATTCATTCTTCAAAATTCTGAATGCATCCCAGGGTAAAGAGTCAGTATCAGAGAGACCCAGAACAAATATCAGTATATTTGTACGCTGGATATGCTTAAGAAACAAATCCCCTAATCCTTTGCCTTTATATGCATCTTTGATAAGTCCTGGAATATCCGCAATTTTTATCGCTGTATCTTTATACCAGATAACTCCCAAAAGCGGATCCAGAGTTGTAAAAGGATAATCTGCTATCCTGCCTTTTGTCTGACACAATGTGTTTAAAAATGTTGTTTTACCTGCATTAGGAAACCCGACCAGACCAACATCTGCTAATAGCTTCAGCTCTAAATTCAATACTTTTTCTTCGCCTTCAAAAGGCGGTTTTGACTCCGATTTAGTATAAGCACTCCCCCTGCCGCCTTTACCTCCTCGGGCAGCTAAAACTGCTGTATCTTTATCTTTTAAATCTCTGATTAGTAAATTGTTCTCGGCATTCCTGATAATAGTGCCTTGGGGGACTTCTACAATTTTATCCCGCCCATTCCTGCCGTGTTTTTTATTACTGCTGGCATGACCACCATGAGAAGCTTTAATGTGTCTTTGAAATTTAAGGTGGGTTAAATCCCATAGCTGAGGATTGACTTTGATTATAACATCTCCGCCTTTACCGCCGTCTCCGCCGTCAGGAATTCTTTTAGCAGACTTTTTGTTGAAATAAAAGCTGAAACAGCCTTTACCGCCGTCTCCGGCTTTAACATATATTTTAGTTTTATCTACAAAACTCAACTTAGGGAAGGATTTTCTTGTGCAGTCTCAGAAAGGATATCTACAAACCGTCTGGAGCGGAACTTGACATAACCGTCTTTCAAAGCAAAAAGAGTATCATCTCTGCCGCAGCCGACATTCATCCCGGCTTTAAACTTAGTGCCGTGCTGCCTTACTATGATAGAGCCTGCTTTTACAAACTGGCCTCCGAAATTTTTGACCCCCAGTCTCTGCCCTTGAGAATCGCGGCCGTTTCTGGTACTCCCGCCGCCTTTTTTATGCGCCATAATTAAACCTCCGAAATATTCTCTATTTTTACTCTGGTATAAATCTGTCTATGTCCTCTTTTAGAACTTGAGCTCTTGCGCCTTCTGAATTTGAAAGAAATAACCTTTCCCCCTTTTTTCTCCTCAATTACAGCAGCGCTAACTTTGGCTCCTTTAACATAAGGCGCACCTGCTTTAAGCCCTGAATCTGTTGAGATTGCAACTACTTTATCAAACTCGACCTTTGATTTAGCGGCTGTAAGACGCTCGACATCAAGGATGTCACCTTCTTTAACCTTATACTGCTTAGAACCCGTTTCAATTATTGCGTATTTCATAGTCTTAAGAATATGCCATAAAAGAAGGT
>CAZLTA010000287.1:0-1694 GCA_964562345.1 uncultured Planctomycetia bacterium | reverse complement strand
TCATAGCCTGGGTTGCCCTTATTTTTAACTCATTTGTGTCTTCATCCAGCAGCCAGAGGGAACATATCTTAGCATGTAAAACACTGGCTGTCAGAGTAACTATCAATTTGAGAACATCTTCAAGATACAGGTCCGATGTAATAGCTTTGCTGATTTTACTCAGAGTTTCAATATATTGTTTATATGATCTCATAAAATAGGAAGATACTTCTCTATTTCGTATGCATGCACTCTTTTTCTGTACTCATCCCATTCAATCTTTTTACCCATGATGAGATTAGAAAATATATGCTCTCCCAGCGTATCTTTCAGAAACTGGCTGCCTTCGGCTATCTCAATTGCTTCAATCAGGCTGCCCGGCAGACACTCCACTCCTAAATCCTGCATGTCTTCATATGTTAAGTTATAGACGTCCCTTTCCAGCGGTTCAGGCAAGGTATAATTTTCTTCCATGCCTTTTAACCCTGCCGCAAGCATACTGGCAAAAGCAAGGTATGGATTGCAAGCCGGGTCCGGAGAGCGAAACTCAATCCGCGTCGCTTTTTCTTTACCCGGTTTATACATTGGCACTCTGACTAAAGTGCTTCTGTTTCTCCTGCCCCAGCAGATATACACCGGGGCTTCATATCCCGGAACAAGCCTTTTATATGAATTGACCCATTGATTACAAATAAGTGTAATTTCCTTAGCATGTTTTAAAATCCCTGCGATATAGCTTTTTGCCTCTTTGGAAAGTTGGTATTTATCTTTAATATCAAAAAACGCATTGCTCTCACCTTTAAAAAGCGACTGATGCGTATGCATCCCGGAGCCGTTAACTCCATAAATCGGTTTAGGCATGAACGTAGCATAAAGATTATGCTTCTGGGCAATCTCTTTTACAACCATCCTGTAAAGCATAACTATATCTGCCATGCTCAAAGCATCAGTGAACCGTAAGTCTATTTCATGCTGCGAAGGGGCAACTTCATGATGAGAATATTCAACATGTATTCCCATTTCCCCCAGCGTCAACATTACCTCCCGCCTGACTTCGTTGCCGGCATCTAAAGTCGTAATATCAAAATACCCTCCCTCATCAAGAATCCGGGTTGATTTCTCGTCCTGAAATATAAAAAATTCCAGTTCCGGGCCTACATTAAAAACAAAACCTTTTTCCTTTGCTTTATCCAGCATCTTCTTCAGCACATAACGGGAATCCCCTTGATAAGAAGTCCTGTCGGGATTTAAAATATCGCAAAGCATTCCGGCTACGGCTTTTTCTTTGGGGCGGTAAGGAAGCAGCGTAAAAGTAGATACATCCGGCATGGCAATCATATCGGATTCATCAATCCTGGCAAATCCTTTGATGGAAGAACCGTCAAAACCCATTCCGTCTTCCAAAGCATAATCCAACTCTTCGCGAGTTATTGTAAATCCCTTCATCTGCCCGGTAATATCGGAAAACCAGAGCCGGATAAACTGAACATCATTTTCTCTGACCAATCTTAAAACATCGGATTTATTTAACCTTTTGCCTGCCATTGATAACCTCCTTTTAATTCATTAATTTTAAACCATATGAATATATCCCGCAACTTAATTCGGCTCAACAAAACCTATTATCAAAAGAATATTTTTAGCCCGCTTATTTCATAAAATACATAAAATAGCAACAATGCGGGCTGCGAAGCGTCCTTTAGGGTTACCTCGAC
>CAZLTA010000286.1:0-1704 GCA_964562345.1 uncultured Planctomycetia bacterium | reverse complement strand
ACCTTGGCACCAATCCAGCAACTAATAGCCATCTCCAGATTAGTGGCCACCAGCTTAAGCCGAGACTGGTCTACGGTTAATAGAACATTATTGGTTATAGGCAAGGTCGTCCTAGCAGCCACCGCCCTACTCACCATACTAAGCCCTCGATTTAGATTCTCCTGAAGACACGATAGCTTCATAATCCACCCCCTAAATTATACTAAACGATAGTGGTGTAGTAGTATATATCAACAATCAATGCCTAATCAAGGCCTTGTCATCTTAGCCTATTCAAGTTTTATTGTCCCGCTCTTGCCGCCACTTTTCCTGACCAGTCGGAGGCTCTCAATCTGAATTCCCCTGTCCACCGCTTTACACATATCATAGATAGTCAAGGCAGCCACCGCCGCCGCAGTAAGTGCCTCCATCTCCACCCCCGTCTTACCCAGGCTTTTTACCGCTGCGGTAATCTCCACAGCACCGTTTTCTTCATCCAAGCCGAATTCAACCTTAACCTCCCCGATAAGAATGGGGTGGCACAGGGGTATTATCTGGGGCGTTTGCTTGGCGGCCATGATGCCAGCCAGCTGAGCTACCGCCAGAACATCCCCCTTCGGCAGGTTCTTCTTCTTTAACCGCTCAAGGGTAGCCGCCTTCATCCTGACCAGGCACTTGGCTACTGCCTCGCGCTGAGTATCAGGCTTCCCGCTAGCATCTACCATACGGGGACGACCCGAGGCATCAATATGGGTCATTTCTTCCATAATTAACCCCCTACTTGAGTGAAGGGCCTATCTTGAGGCATGTAGCCTTCGTCCATATGGTGTTGCCATGGCTTTCTGGCTACCGCTTCTTCAATCAATCTTTTGAGTCCATCTGAAGATACACCGCTACGCAAGGGTCCTCTCAGGTCTATCTCATCCTCAGACAACAGGCAGGGGCGGAGCTTACCATCAGAAGTGAGCCGCAGCCGATTGCAGTGAAAGCAAAAATGCTCGCTAACCGGAGTAATGAAGCCAACGGTGCCCTTAGCATGGGGGAAACGAAAGTATCTGGCCGGTCCGTTACCGACACCGGGCAGGCAAGGCTCCGGTTCCCCCAATGGCTCGAGGCGCTTTCTTATATCGCTGACCGAGACGAATTGAGCGGCCGTGGTGCTTACCCCCACCGGCAACATAAGCTCAATAAAGCGAACATGCCACCCCTCATCAATGGTTTTAGTAGCAAAATCAAGCAGCTCATCATCATTAATCCCGGCCATAACCACCACATTAATCTTAACCGGATTAAGTCCCACCGACCGGGCAGCTTCAATGCCGGCCAATACATCACTGAGATTATCATTGCGACGGGTAATAAACTCAAACTTGTCCTGCTTAAGCGTGTCCAGGCTTACATTAACTCGCCGTAAGCCTGCCTGCTTTAACTCAGCAGCGTAACGACCAAGCAAGAGCCCATTTGTGGTTAAAGCAATATCATCTATAGCCTCTATGCTCACCAGCATCCGGATTAACTCGGGCAGTCCCGACCTTACTAACGGTTCGCCGCCGGTGAGCCTTACCTTATCTATGCCCAGCTCAGCCGCCGCCAGGGCCACGGCATAAATTTCTTCATAGCTAAGGATATTCCGGTGGGACATCAAGCTAACGCCATCGGATGGCATACAATAGATGCAGCGCAGATTACAGCGGTCGGTTACCGAGATGCGCAGATAATTTATCG
>CAZLTA010000285.1:0-1712 GCA_964562345.1 uncultured Planctomycetia bacterium | reverse complement strand
GATGAACACCTGCCAATATTTTCATTAATGTACTTTTTCCAGCCCCGTTTTCACCAACCAAACCATGGATTTCGCCTTTTTTGCATACAAAATCAACCTTGTTCACTGCTACTATTCCGGGGAAAGACTTTATAACCCCACTAATTTTTAACAAATATCCCTCTGAGGATATACTTGTAATCATTATATGTTCCCCTATTTTGCGTAAATGCTCTAAATCAAACGTTATATTAAAAAGGGAGAGGAATCCCTCTCCCTTTTTCAAAAATGTCTTATGGAATTATCTCTCAAACATCTCTTTAACAATGTCTTCAGGAAGTTTTGAATTACACCAGAAACTATCAGGAAGGTCTGGTTTTACATACTGATCAAGGGTATCTGAAGTAATTGTTGGAATAGGAATGACCGTCTCTTTTTCAAATGGTTTTCCAGTAAGAGCGTTCAGTGCAACTTCCATTGCTTTTGCGCTACACCAGGTAGGCATACTTGTACCTATTGAATCAAAATCAGGGTATTTTCCGGCACGTAATTCAGCCCAAATTTTCAAGAAACCATTGCCGTCTTCTCCGGTTACTGGAGGCGGTTTTAATCCTTTTTCTAAATATGCTTCTATTACCGCTTCTGACATTGCTCCTCCTTGTGACCAAACACCTTCAAGCTTTGGATATGCAGCAAGTAAATTTTCCATTGCTCTTTTTGCCTTTGCATAATCCCAATCAGCGTATACTACCTGTGCAATTTTAATATCAGGATACTGATCAAAAACACTCTTGGCCCCTTCAAAACGTTCTGCAGAAATCGCTGTTCCTTTCATGCCGTTAAAGGCAATAATTTCTCCTTTTCCACCCATTGCTTTTACTAACCATTCACCTTGAACCCGTCCAAATTCCTTTTGATCAACGATGATATGGGCTGTAACGTTATCAGTATATACCAAGTTATCATAGTCCACTACAACAATTCCGGCGGCCATTGCTTTTTCTACAACCAGAACCAGAGCTTCTGGCGAAACAGCAGTTATGAGTATCGCATCAACATTTTTTACAATTAAATCTTCAATGTCTGAAATTTGCTTGGATATATCTCCTTCTGCCTCTGTTACAATTAACTCTTTTACAAGATCCTTGTGCTGATTAGCGTAATATTTTGCTTCTTCTATCATCTGTACACGCCAAGAATTTCCAAGACTAAAGTTGCTTAAACCAATAACAAAAGGTCCCTCTTTCGCTAATCCACAAGCTGAAAATACTACACTAATTAAAATAAACACTAAAACAAAAATAGAAATTTTCTTAAACATTTTATACCTCCATAATCTTTTATTTTATTTAAGCTCCTATTACCACTAAAAAATATTTATTCCTTGTTAAGCCTCCTTTCTTTTTTAGAGTTTCACGCATTTACAGGCATGGAACTCGCTTTAACAGACTATTGTCTACCCCGACTTGCTGGAAACTTGTTCTCCTTCCCAACTTTTCAGATGGGGAGTTCTCACCAAATTAGAATTAGAAATAGTCACTATTAGCTATCCACCCACCATCGACTTCCAATGTCGTTCCAGTGATATAACTGGAATCTTCTGAAGCTAAAAAAACGGCAGCTGCTGCAATTTCTTGAGGTTTACCGATCCGGTTAAGAGGAATCCTCTTATTCATTTTTACTTCAATTTCAGGATCTCTTTCAAAAACATCGAATGTTGGTTGAGTTTCAGT
>CAZLTA010000284.1:0-1731 GCA_964562345.1 uncultured Planctomycetia bacterium | reverse complement strand
TTACCCGTGAAGAGATCTTAACCGGCAATCCTTTAAAAGTTATGTTTGTATTAAGCTTTCCGGTGATGATCTCTCAGTTATTACATACTTTATATCATCTTACCGATACTTTCTGGTTGGGTCATCTCCCTCCCGAAGAGAGTGGGGAAGCAGTCGCCGGTCTGCAAATTTCCTGGCCAATGATCTGGTTTCTCATTGCTCTCTCTTTCGGATTTGGAATAGCTGGTGTTGCTCTCGTTTCTCAATATACCGGAGCAGGAGAAAAGAAAAATGCTAATATTATAGCCAGTCAAATGCTTTCTCTTTCCATTATATTTGGATTGATAGTTGCTGTATCCGGATTTATATTAACCCCTTATCTGGTCCCTCTTATTACTAAATCAACTACGGTCACCAGGACAGCCATAACTTATATGCGGCTTATTTTCTGGGGAATGCCTTTTATGTTTATCGCCTTCACCTTTCAGAGTATTCTCTCTGCTAAAGGTGATACTATAACCCCGATGTATATAAACCTTTTCACCGTTACTTTAAATGTTATACTCGATCCCTTTTTAATCTTTGGGTGGTGGCGTTTTCCTCATTTGGGTGTACTGGGAGCAGCACTAGCTACCGTCATATGCCAGGGGATAGCTGCCTCTATATCTCTCTACCTCCTTTTTAGAGGAACAAAGGGGATAAAGATAACTTTAAATGGTCTGATCCCAATTTGGAAATGGCTGAAAAAAATCTTCAAAATAGGACTACCGGCAGCAATAGGCCATTCTACAACTGCCTTTGGATTCGTGCTGGTTATGGCTATCATCGGTAGAGTAAGCAACCCGGAAACAGTTCTTGCCGCTTATGGTGTGGGGGATAAGCTGATTAATATCATTTTTATTGTTGTAGATGGTTTGGGGACAGGAATTGTAACTCTAATCGGCCAGAACCTGGGAGCAAATCTTATTAATCGGGTAGAAAAAATTGCCCGGAAAAGTCTTCAGGTTGTATTTATTATTGCTTTGTTAGAAGCCGCTCTGGTTTTTGCCTTAAGAATCCCGCTGTTTAAATTATTTATACCTGGCCGACCTGACATTATTACTGAAGGGATTCACTTTCTTACCATCTTCACTTTAGGTATCCCCTTCTTCGGTTTAATCGGAGCAATTATGGCTCTATTTAGAGGGTCAGGGCATAATGTTCAACCTATGATAGTAGATATAGTAAGACTCTGGGGGTTGAGAATTCCTCTTGCTTATTTCCTCGGCAATCAATTTGGCTCTACCGGTATATGGTGGGGAATGGCTTTAAGTAATATTATCGCAGCCATTGTAGCCCTCTATTTCTACTTTCAAGGAAGATGGAAAAAGCAGGTTATTCATGAATACAAGGAAACTATTCAATCCACTCCTTCTTCTTTTGTTCCCGAAGAAGGATAGATTTACACTTATTATCAAGTAAAAATTTCGCTACTCCCTAGTGGATTTTTTCTACACTAACAACAACAAATAAGAACAATAACAATAAAGCAACAACAACATTAGGGTGTAAATTTTCCCCCTGCTGCTGTTGTTGTTTTTCTTTGCAAATAAAGAGTTTTATGTCATCTAAATTTATACCCCCTTCTTAGAATAAAAAATCTATGATAGAATATAAAAAAACAAACTTTGGGCAGGTATAAATAATGTCACATATGATTGGAAAATCGGCTTATAAAAAACTGGAAGAAAGATTAAACAAATTCCCCCAGGG
>CAZLTA010000283.1:0-1737 GCA_964562345.1 uncultured Planctomycetia bacterium | reverse complement strand
CCTCAATAAACTCAGAGTTGATAATATTGATTATATCATCTCTAACCATGCTGAGCAGGATCACTCCGGAACAATCCCAAAAATTCTAGAACTTTTCCCTAATGCCAGAGTTGTTACCAATCAAAAATGTATAGGGATGCTTAAAGATTTACTGCTAATTCCCGAAGATAAATTCATAGAAATAAACGATGCAGATACTCTATCTTTGGGAAACAAGACCCTCCAATTCATAATTGCACCTTGGGTACATTGGCCAGAAACAATGTTGTCTTATCTTAAAGAAGACAAAATACTATTCCCGTGCGATCTTTTTGGGTCTCACCTTGCCACCAGTGATATATATGCAACTGATGAAGCAAAAGTCTATGATGCAGCAAAAAGGTATTATGCAGAAATCATGATGCCTTTCAGGAACCTCATAAAGAAACACATGGAAAAGCTTAAACAATTCAAGATTGAAATGATTGCACCAAGCCATGGTCCTATATATAATAGGCCTGAATTTATTCTCAATGCTTACAGAGATTGGATCTCTGATCAGGTTAAAAACGAAGTCATCATCCCATACGTTTCAATGCACGGCAACACGGTTAAGATGGTAAATCATTTAGTAGACGCCCTCATGAAAAGGGAGATAACCGTGAAACCCTTTAATTTAACCAAAACAGACATTGGAGAACTGGCAAAAGCACTTGTTGACGCCGCTACTATTATCATTGCTTCTCCGACCGTGTTGATTGGTCCTCATCCAGCCGCAGTGTATGCAACCTACCTTGCTAATGCCCTGAGGCCTAAAACCAGGTTTGTATCGGTTATTGGATCCTATGGCTGGGGTGGAAAGATGCTGGAGCAAATTACTGGAATTGCTGGTAATCTTAAGGTAGAAATTCTCTCGACAATTATTATAAAGGGCTGCCCAAAAAAAGAAGATTTCAAAGCGTTAGAAAAACTGGCGGATGAAATTCTTGTAAAACATAAAGAATTAAGAATTATTTAAAAAGATGCTTTTATGCGCTGATTGAAAAATAAGGTTAAGAGGAGTTAAGAAATGAAAAGTTTAAAAGGAACACAAACGGAAAAAAACATATTAACGGCTTTTGCAGGCGAGTCTCAGGCAAGAAACCGTTATACGTACTTTGCCTCGAAGGCGAATAAAGAAGGATATGTTCAGATTTCCAAGATCTTTCAGGAAACAGCTGACAATGAGAAGGAACATGCCAAACGGCTTTTTAAATTCCTGGAAGGCGGAGAAGCAGAGATATCTGCATCCTTCCCTGCAGGAGTCATTGGATGCACAGCCGAAAATCTAAAAACATCTGCAGCCGGTGAAAATCATGAACACACAACCATGTACCCTGAATTTGCCAGAATTGCAGAAGAAGAGGGATTCCCTGAAATTGCTGAAGTAATGAGGTCAATCGCAGTAGCAGAAAAGCAGCATGAAAAACGATATCTAGATCTTTTAGAATACATAGAAAAGGACCAAGTTTTTAAACGCAGTAAGATTGTGAGATGGAAATGCAATAACTGCGGTTATATTCATGAGGGAGAAGAAGCCCCTGAGATATGTCCCGCATGCGCACATCCGAGAGCCTATTTTGAACTGTTGGGTGAAGATTACTAGAAGCAGACATAAGAAGCAAAGATACGTCTAATGCTAATGGCACAAAACATTAAGCCCAAAAAGACTTTAGACTGCATAGAATTATTTTGCCCTGAGCCCTTTTTTCAAACCAG
>CAZLTA010000282.1:0-1739 GCA_964562345.1 uncultured Planctomycetia bacterium | reverse complement strand
TCGGTATGCATAGGCCCATCTGCTATGCCGTGAACTTCGGGATAACTACCGGTTAAAAGAGTTGCAAAATTCGTTGGCGTATGTCCTGGAAAAACAGGCTTACAGAAACCATAAGTGCCATTATCCATCATATATTTTATGTTGGGGAGTTTCCCTTCTTCTGCCCACTTATAAATATTAAAAAGATACGGCTCTGCCCTCACTCCGTCAGGAATAAACCAGTAAAGTTTTTTAGGCTCCGGGCTGCTTGCATTTGATTCTTGAGGTGCAGCTAATACATATCCAGTTAAAAATTGAGAAATTATTAAAGAAACTAATAAAAATACATAAATTTTAAAAACCTTTTCATATAATAGACTTCCCTTTCTCTTCATATTTTTATCCTCCCTACAATTATCCATTTTATTATATTAAAAACCTCACTATCAATATTTTTTATTCCAGAGAATATTTAAAAGCATTTTTACTCAGCTTAAGTTTTATTACTCACCTTTATTTAGATAAGAGATTCCTGGTACCATTTAAAAATACTCAACTGGATATTATAATATTAGGCCGCATTTTAAATTCCTGTGGCTTATTTAAATAGTAATTAGCTGAATTCCAATATTCATATGGCCGTACTTCTATTTGGCGGTTAATTTCATGATATGCCTCCCGTAATTTTTCTTCAGGAAGGGATGTAAAATTCAGAATCTCATCATCTTCAACTGAATGTTCTCTCGCTAAAAAATACAAATGTTCTAACTCATCTTTAATAATGCCTTCCTTAAAAGCATCATAGTAAAGCGTTGTACCCGGCAAAGCTGACAAGTATTTTACGCGTGTAACCTCTTTAAATTTCCTACAGAACTCTATTAACATCTTCAAACTCTCTTTTGTTTCCCCCGGACCTCCGATAATAAAAAGGCCCCCTACCTTTAATCCTGCCTTGCGAGTAAAAGTAATTACTTTTATAATTTGACTCTTGGATACTTTCTTTCTGAAATAATCTAAGATTTCCTTGGTAATAGATTCAAATCCGTACATAACAATATCACATCCCCTCTCTTGCATATGCTTAAGCACAGATATATCTATACCATCAACACGGGTAAAACAACTCCAGCGAAAATCTATATTCCCAAAAGCCTCATCCATAAGCCTGTGGATTCTTTCTTTAGAATCTATAAATGTAAGGTCGCTCCACCAAACAAAGCGGTACTTATATTTTTTTAAATACACCAATTCTCTACGAACCCTCTGTGGTGATTTATAATGTACTGCCGGCATAGTCCTAAAACAAAAACTGCAGTTTCCAGAACAACCCCGGCTTGAAGTCATATAGATTTCAGATGCCTGGCCTGTTTTCTGGACACGAGGCCAAACTGATAAATCCTGTAAGGGCACAGCATCAAGGTTATTCATCTGCGGCCTTCGAGGATTTAGCACAACTTGCCCTTCGCAATTTTCCCAAGCAAGACCCTTTATTTCTTCTATGGACAAGGCATCTTTAGTCTTCATTATAAAATTCATCAATTCTATTAATGTTAACTCACCCTCACCGAGCACAGCGTAATCAGCCTTAATATTCTCCATAACCAATCCGGGTACAGAACTCACTAAAGGCCCGCCGAGAATCACTAATCTCCGAGGGATTTCTTGTTTAGCAATCTCAGCAACTCTTTTAATATAAGGGAAGCTGTCTTCATATGTTGCTATACCGACTATATCAAGATTTTTCAAAGGGCCCCCTGCTA
>CAZLTA010000281.1:0-1745 GCA_964562345.1 uncultured Planctomycetia bacterium | reverse complement strand
CCATTTTCCCTTCTTTGTTAAAGCTGACCCAGACACTATCAATAAGCATTTCAGAGGCTGTTAAATTACCCACTTCCAAAAATAACTTCTCCCAATTAACATAAGGTTTTTGGAAATCAGAGAAATTTTTTTCAAGCTGCGAAAACTCTTCCCTTTTTTTCAAAACATTTTCATATTCTTTATTTAAATCGGCAGGATATTCCTGAATTGCAAGCTGTATCTGTTTAAATTGATTTTTCCGCGCCGAAAGACTTTTATTATATTCAAAATAGTTATAATAGGTTACGCCATATATAACTAATAATATCGTGCAGACCTCGATGTAAATACTTTTGGCAACTTTTCTCTTTTCTGTCCTCGGCAGGAGATTAACCTTATATTTAAGTTCATGAATCAAGGCGGCACCGATACAAGAAGCATATAAATGATATATGCTTTCTGCATTTTCCATATCAGAAGGAAAATTGATTTTTTTAGAAACAGGCAGAAGCTCCACGTTGAGCTTGAATTTATCCTTAAATATCTCTTGCAGCCCTTTTATATCAAGTGCCATACCGGTAAGAATTATTTGAGAAATTTTTTCGCCGGTCCCGAATTTTTCTTGATAGAAAAGTATTGAACGCTGGAGTTCGGCTTTGAACTTATCCAAAAATTTGGAAATAGAATTCTTATACCTCTGAGCCTGTTCTGTTTTGGGATAAGACTCAAAATCAAAACCATATTTGCCGACAAATTCTTCGGTTTCCTTAACAGGGATAAGAAGTTTCTGAGATATTGACTCTACCAAGTTCCCCAGTGTTATATACATACTTCTGACAAACTTCAGCTGCCTTGCTCTAATTATTACAATAGATGTAAGGCTCTGGCCTATATTAACTAAAACAGCATTGTCAAGTTCCGGATAAAAATTCACAATGAGACTGTACAGAGAAAAAGTATTCACTGTAAATATATTCGGCTTTATTCCTGCTGAAACAAAGTTATTAAAATAATCTATCAATTTTGCCCTGTCAGTAAAAATAGTTAAAACATCCTGCATCTTGCCCGACTTTGTAACTCTTTCACCGAGTCTTAAGTACCCTATATGAGTTTCGACATCTTCCTGGATTGTAATTGTCTTTCTCAGCTCTCTTTCCAAAAACTGGATAATATCTCTTCTCTTTACTAGCGGGATGGTGAGCAAAGTCGTATTAGCATCTTTGGACGGAATTACCAATGAGATAGAAGCTGAGACATAGTTTTTGTCTTTAAGTTCTTCTTTAAGGGTGGAAATCAGAATTTCCCAGTCAACTACACTATCCTGAGTACGCTCCCCTCCGGGCAAAGTAAGCATAGGGATAGGGATTTCTTTAAGATAGGCGACTTTAAAATTAGCCGAACCTGATGAATCCAGCTCTGCTATTTTTAAACTTTCCGTACTTAATTCTATCCCGACAAATTTTTTCGTAGCCATTAGTTACTTAATTTTACCAGAAAATTACAATGTTTCAACTATGAAAGATTTTATTAGTGATGTCAAGAATTATGGGCACTTTCATATTCAAGTTCTTAGTTTTCTCTTCCATAGTAGATAATGCCATCCCTTCCGGCTGCTTAACCCAAATATTTCATACACAGTATGGACTATTCGCCTCCCGAGAAATGTGGAACATTTCCGGGATAAAGTCCCTGAAATTGCTGCGAAGCGTCTTTTAGGGCTGCGAAGCGTCCTTTAGGGCTGCGAAGCGTCCTTTAGGGCTGCGAAG
>CAZLTA010000280.1:0-1789 GCA_964562345.1 uncultured Planctomycetia bacterium | reverse complement strand
TTTGTAATTAGCAATGCTATCTGTTGCCATACCGCTTCTTTGAGGTGTTATCATCTCAAGATACTTCACCAGTTCGCCTAATTTTATTGCTTTTAATCCAAGTGCAATTATAGGAAGAGTAATACCAAATCCGTAACTATACACTCCGCTGAATGCTGCCTGTGATGCAAGAAGATTAGCAATATCTTCCTGAGGCATTTCTCCAATACTTTTTAATTGGCCAGAGAAAAGAAAACCAGCTGCTTGTAACCCTATCCCCCAGCTTACCAGACGTGCTGTATTTACAATAAACTCTGTAGGTTGAACAATTGGGAAAATTGCTCTAAATAACATATCTCCTAATATCCCTTTACTTGAAAGGCCAGTAAAAAGCCCTTGCACTGCTTTCGCCCCACTTGCCAATCTTCCCCATACATTACCGACAACAGGAATTTTGCTTATAGTCTGGGAAATAACGCTTGCAGCTTTAGCTAAAATATTCATCTTCCCTGCTGCTGGCATTATTATTTTTCCTAATGGATTTGTTACCATAATACGGTCTACCGTATTTAGCACCTGCCACGGCCTACAGAGCATAATCCAGTCATTTGCAAATGATATTGCTGTTAATGCAGCAGTGACAACAATACCTACCGTAACATTAAAGTCATGCTGAATTGCAATCACTTGACCGGGCACAGCATTAGAAATAGCCCTGTAATACTCTATTTCATTTTGAACAGTTGTCTGAGCCTTGTCATCGGTTGGAATCCAGCTGATTCCCAAAGAACCATCACCGCGTATATCGCTATCTGTACCTATAGCTAAATTTATTGTCTCCTCAGCCTTATAAACGAGATTATGATCCCTGAGTGTGGGGAACCAGAATGCATGCCGACCCATCAAATCACTCCATTTCTGATTAATCACCTCCATTAAACCCATTTTTCTCAACATGCTGATATTGTAAGCATCCTCCTGACTCTGTTGTTCTTCCTCCAGCATAGTACTGTTCCAATCCGTTATTTTCTGTTCATCAGGAGTATAGAGATAAATATTTCCATATTTGAGACGTTGTTTAGAAACAAAATCCTCACATACACTGAATTTGAAACCCGTCCTTCCAACTGGATTAGCAGCTATTGGTTGATATTCTCTAATACCAAATTCAATTCCAATTTTGTACTTATATTCATCATTCGGCTGCCATATTTCTAATGTACCAGCAGCAGTTCCATGCTTTATTACTGTATCGGAATCGCATTTATTGTGATATGAAAAATACGCCACCAGATGTTTTGTTTCTTTATCCATGACAACTCCGCTGATTATCCCTTTTTCTTCCATCGGATTGAGTTTCACAGTATACTGATGCATATTAGCAGTAAATATAGGTCCAAAATCTTCTTCGGTATTATTTGAATCAATAAAATTTTGCAATACATTTAAAAATCCATGTTTTAGAATATGTCTGATATCCGCGGGAACTTCATTATCCGTCGTATTCTTATTACCATCATCATATATAACTTCTGACCACTGATTATTTATCGGCGTTAAACTTCCAGTATCAACTGGTTCCAGCCTTAAAGATTCTCCCTGATAGAGAAAAAATTTATCATCCTGGTAAAGAATGCGGTATCCTTCTTTTGTATCGTAATATAGAGCTCTTTCAAGTACCATTTTACCGCTTTCGCTATCACTCCTATATACCTTCTCACTCCGTAATTCTTCAGACCCTGGGTTACAACCCATATGTAGACCGCCATAGGTTCTTTCTAAAAGCCTGCCTCCTCCTAATTCAATATCA
>CAZLTA010000279.1:0-1789 GCA_964562345.1 uncultured Planctomycetia bacterium | reverse complement strand
TTCACGGCAGGGCAGGTGATATTGCGGCAAATACTAAAAGTGAAATTTCTTTGATCGCCAGTGATATTTTAAAATCTTTACCTGTTGTGTTTAAAGAAATTATCCAGAATATCTAAGAGTCATTTCTAAAAATCTCTCCCAAATTTGCATTTTGCACCAAATATATGGTATAAATATTCAAAATGAAAACTTTTATAAATATATTATTGATGATATCGTTTTGTGTCTGTTTATGCTTTTCTATAACATATACAGGGAATTATACTTGCAGGAGAGTGCGTACATTGGACAATACTGTACATCCGCCTCTCGGTGTAAACCCGCAGGCTTTATTTAAGAACATCTGGGTATTTTTACAGTCTTCTAAAATTGACCCTGATGTACTTGCTCATGTTTACCCCCGTCTTTCTGATTTATGTTTTCAAAATTTTTCCGACCATAAGTTAAATGAAGTAGAATATAATGAAGTTATCAATGAAATATCAAAAATTCTAGGTGTAGCAATAGATGAATTTCCGGAATATGAAACATATTCAACTAGATATGGTGCTGTAAAAGCAGAATCTATGATAAATTCTTTCAAACAGGAATTTGTCTCGCTGTTAAATAAAAGTGGGAATATGGAGCCTGTATTTAGAATAGTTAAGTCTCTTTATCTTGCTGAGTATATAGCAGGACAATCAAGGCATCTGTTAGGTTGGGAGAGTGAACCAAAAATGCGCAAACGGGCTACAGATTTATATACCTGGATTCTAAGCGGCAATCAGAATATCCCTGTAAGGAGTAGAGGTTATGGAATAATCCAGGGAAATAAAGATTTTATCGTTGAAAATGGCGAAGAAATTATAGCTTATTCACTGGTTCAGCTGTTTCTCGAGAGACAGCAAATAATGGATAGTTTAAATAGGGATATTGAAGAACTTAAGAGTCGCCAACTGGATAGCCGTGATTATGAAGAAAGAAAGCAAAGTATCGAAAGAAGGCTGAAAGATTTAAGATTTAAAGTGTTAATGTATAACGGGTTAATCTATAATCTAATTGATAGAAAATATCTCCGAGAACAAATGCAGTTGGTAAGAACAAAAATTGAGAATATGTTTGTTGATGAGAGAGTCAGGAACGAAATCCTCATTCATTTCCCCAAAATACCTTGAGATAAATTATCAAAATGGATTCAAAACTACAGTTTTCTAAATATTTTATCTAAAGTCCGAGAAAAGGCATCGGGCGTGGTATAATTTTCAAGAAGTTCTGTAAGACTATTCAAGAATAAAAACTCTTGGTTCCTGGTAAGCTCTTTATCTTTAAAAATATCTGCCCGCCTACCAAGCTCATTAAGCATATCAATAACTTCATTGAGAGCGATTTTTTTATTAACAACCAAGATATTAAGCCAACTAATGGGATAGATAGAAAGCCCAAAAGATACCCTGCGGTATTGAGAAACCATATCTTTAGCTACCCCAAATAGCTCGAGTATCTTTTCTGAATCCAACTCCTTAATCAAAGAATCTTCTAAGGCATCATCTGCTATAGAACCAAATAATGTTTGCAACCAACACCCATCTTCATACAAAGCCTTACTGAATTCAAAAAGGCTATCAAGAATGAATTATGGTATCATTTGGTTTGGGGTACGAAGTATCGGAAGAAGATATTTAAGGAAGGATATATTAGGGAGTATGCGAAGGGGCTCTTTCGGGAAATTGCGGGACATTATGACATAGAGATTCGAGATATTGAAGTGATGGAAGACCATGTACATATGTTAGCAAGTGCACCTCCGAGG
>CAZLTA010000278.1:932-1794 GCA_964562345.1 uncultured Planctomycetia bacterium | reverse complement strand
ACACTCTTCTCTAATAGAAACATGAGAATGAATAACTGTTTTTTTGCCAATCTTTACACCAGGATAGATAGATACGAGGGGAAAAATCGTGGCTCCTTCGCCTATTTCGGCATCATCTCCGATTACAGTAAATGCACCGATAGAAACATCTTTCCCGATTTTAGCGGATTTTGACACAAGTGCTTGCGGATGTATTCCCGGATCCAAGCGAAAAGCTTTATAAAATAAGTCCAGGGCTTTTATAAAGGAAAGATGCGGATTTTTAGATTTAATAACTGGGATTCTATCAAATTTTTCCTCAGTTGGAATAATGGCAGCCGAAGCCCTGGTATTCTCCAAGAGACTGCGGGATTTCCGATCGGCGAGAAACACAAGGTCTCCCTCCCTTGCTTTCTCAAGGCTTGAAACAGCATGGAGGACGGTATCCCCTTTCCCCTCAAATGGACACTTTAAAATACTGGCCAGATCTGCTACAGATAAACCTGTAAAAGGCTTTTCAGGCTGTTTTTTCATAGAATTTTTCATTTAAAACAGCAGCCAACTCGGCCCCCCAGAAGAGTATCATAAGAGAGAAAGATATCCATAGTAGAAAGAATATAATTGAAGTTAGAGTTCCCTGGAGTAGTTTGGAAAGGACGATTCCAATGGCTGAAAAATTTGCTACATAAAATGCAAAAAGTCTTTTAAAAATTTCCCAGAGTATAGCGCTTATTAAAGCCGATATTGCTGCTGCTTTTGAAGAGACCCTAATCTCTGGAATAAATTTATATAGTATAAAGAGAACAAGAAAAGTTAGTGTAAAGGGAATAAGGTATTGGACGAAAAAATTATTTGTTAAAGAAACTATCTTAGGATTGATATA
>CAZLTA010000278.1:0-922 GCA_964562345.1 uncultured Planctomycetia bacterium | reverse complement strand
CAACCAATGAACTTACCTAGATGGTGCTCTGAAGGGCAGTCCATATGGCAGTTATAGATAAGGAAATCAGCATGAGGATTCCAATAACGAACATGATTAGATACTCCATCAGGCGGTTGTAAAAAAAGGATTTTTGGTAATTTGCCCTGAAAATAAAATTTATAGAGTATATCAGGTTTGAGAATAGAAAACTTGCTGCTATAAGAGAACCAACGACTCCAAACAACCCCAAATTTGTGATGTTCTTTGAAAGAAACTGCAGTTTTGAAAAAAAAGAAGGATCAAGTTGAGCAAAGAATTCATCTGAAAAGAGATTTAGGCTGCGGAATGCAATTTCAGAATTTCCCAGGACCTTTGTGGAAACAAAAGCAAATAAAGCGACTAAAGGAACGGAACAAAGCAGGGCAAAGTAGGAAACGGTTATAGAAAAATTACCGCATCTATCTTCATTGAATCTTTTAATAGTAGTTTTAAAGATTTCGAAGACAGTAAATTTCATCAATTTTGTTTGATGCTTAACTTATGCGTAATTTCCCCATTTAACCATAAGAATAATAATGGAGATAAGGAGTGCATAAATGACCAGCGTTTCTATAAGCACCAGGCCGAAAATCAGGATGAAGCGGATAGCTGGGGCTGCCCCAGGATTTCGGGAAATGCCTTCACAGGCACTCGATATGGCCTTAGCCTGGCAAAATGCTCCTATGGCAGCAGCGATTACAATAATAGCTGAACCAAGGATAAGGGAAATCCAGTATAGGGATGCTCTGGCTGGACTAAGATCGGTTTGTTGAGCTAAGAGAGGCATGCTCATCAGGATAATAAAAAAGGCTAGACTGCCGAAAAATTTGAGATTCTTTTTCATTACTTTCTCCTTTAAAAATTAGTGTTCTTCTTCGTGGGCCACAGCTCCTGCTAAATA
>CAZLTA010000277.1:0-1800 GCA_964562345.1 uncultured Planctomycetia bacterium | reverse complement strand
ATGCTATCCATAACTCTCGGAAAAAGTTTTCTCAAATATCCCTGTAAAAGGCAAGGACTTTTCCTATAGTTGTGGACAGGACATTTCCCATAAGTGAGGGACTTCAGCTTACCATTTACAGTTATACGATGGACTGTGCCAACCTAATATTCCTTACCTTCCTACATCCTTTGCTGCTTTTTCAATCCAATCACCCATGTTATTATATCCGTCATTCTTAAACCACAAATAAAAACTATATCCCTTGGGTATTTCTCCACATCTTTCAGAAGCATTACCTTGTAAATCCCTAATTTTACTAATATCTATACCTAAAAGGCCTTTTCCGTCTTCAATACTTTTCTCAATTTCATATTTTATCCATCTACTATTACAAGTTTTTTCACCTACCAAAACTACTGTTACAGATGTTCCCTCAAGTTGATCATCTATCCAATCCCTAATTGCATTATCTCCTTGTTCTTCTAATTTTTCAAAATCTGCTGCGTCAATAAATCCTGCTGCTTCTTTCCCTTGAGCAACCCAACTATTTCTGACAACCATTGCTCTTGATACGTCTTCCTTATACTTGAAGCTGAAAAATACTCTTCTTGCCATTTTAACATCCTCCTTTCATGATTAATAATATTAAAGCGTAAATTATAACTAAAATTGCTATAGAACCATAGAACCAATCTAGAGTTATAGAAAACATAATCCGAGGTATTGACTGAACTTCATTTTTAAATCGGTAAGCATCCATATCAAATAAATATTCTTCTGTTTTCAGCCTATTATTGATAACCCATTTATACAACTTTCTATACATCCGTTCCTGCCACAAAAAGTAAGCGTCCAAAAACCAAAAAACTAACAATGGAATAAAGGCAAGCCAAACTTGATACTTCTCTGTGCCTTTTATCAATAAAGTCACAACAACAAGGGTTATAGCCCATCCTTTTATCATAAAAGAGTTAAATGCCATTCGCTTTATGATGTCCTGAATTATATCAATCTCCTTTAGCATGTATTCTTTTAGATTTTCTTTATTCTCCATATTCATCATCTCCTTTTATGGCACAGCCTTTCATATAACGTTTCGAGCGTATCTGAAGTCCAGCCGTTATGATGGATTTGGGCGGAGTGCCGCATGCACGAAGCCAGATACGCCCTGTTAGACGAAAGTGCCGTAATCATTTGTAATTAAAATAACATCTAAAGATATTAATTAGTTTTTCTATGTTTCCTCTATCAAGATCGGTTAGAGTATTAGGAGTAACCTTCATTTCTAAACAGATATCTTTTTCCTTGATGATGCATACCCTTAAATTACGAAAGATATTCAATTCTGCAAACTTCTTTATGAAATTTCTTTCTGGATCAAAGCTCCTTCTCTTGTTAGCAAAGTTATCTATACTTCCGTTGTCTGAATTAAGACGTTTGTTCAAATAGTCAGTTTTACCTACATAGAGAGGTTTCTTACCCTCCAAAATTATATACCAGCCACTTTCCGAGGGTATTTGCCCAGCAGGGATCTCGAAATAGTATGCGGGCTTGAACCTTAATGGATAGTAACAGGAGGGATTTTGTATCAATTTGTCAATAACTTTTCTAAAATTATCCGCCTCCATAGAATCATTAAGGTCAATTCTATTTACGATCAGATTTCCCATATAATCCACCTAATAAAGCTATTTTCGTTTAATGTTTCCAGCATAAAAGAAGTTTTTGCGAAGCAAAAATTCGGGTGAATGCCGTAAGGCACGAACCTTTTATGCTGTGTTAGGCGATCGTTTTGCTTATCAGGATTTAACTCCACTT
>CAZLTA010000276.1:0-1800 GCA_964562345.1 uncultured Planctomycetia bacterium | reverse complement strand
CCTGGGAATTCTACGAATTCCTCAGGGCACTACGTTTCGTAAATCGTGAGCTCATGTATAATTCGCAGACGGCTAAAGCCTAAAAATTTTAGCCTCTGGAAAGGCTAAAATTTTACTGCTCATTAGGAGGTGGTCATGGAAGAGAATTTGGAACAGAGGGTAAAACAGGTGAAGGAGAAGTTCCAGGAACTCGGAGGTTTTCTTTGACTTAGAAGATAAGAAAAAGAGAATAACCGAAATCGAAGAGGAAATTTCCAGACCTGAATTCTGGAGCCAGAAATCCAAGGATACAGGAATACTTAAAGAATTAAAGCTGCTTAAGAATAATGTAGAGAGTTTTAAACGATTAGAAAAAGAGATTAATGATTTAGGAGAATTGATTTCTATATCAGGGGAAGAGGAATTTTCTTTAATAGAGGCAGAACTTAAAAAGGCAGAATCGGAAATCAATGATCTGGAACTTAAGACCTATCTCAATGATTCTCATGATTCAGGTAATGCTATTATGTCTGTTCATGCTGGCGCAGGAGGTACTGAATCCTGCGATTGGTCGGGAATGCTGATAAGAATGTATACTAGATGGACTGAATCAAAAGGTTATAAAATGGAGATGTTGAATATTTTACCGGGGGAAGAAGCCGGTATTAAAAATGCTACGTTCTTTATTCAGGGTGACTATGCTTACGGGCATTTAAAAACGGAAAAGGGTGTTCATAGGCTGGTAAGAATTTCTCCTTTTGATGCCAATAAAAGAAGGCATACTTCATTTGCATTGGATGAGGTTTTACCGGAAGTTAAAGATGTCGAGGTTGATATAGACGAAAAAGATTTAAGAATAGACACCTTCCACTCGTCGGGTGCGGGAGGCCAGCATGTTAATGTTACTGACTCTGCGATAAGAATTACTCATAATCCAACAGGATTAGTTGTAGAATGTCAGAATGAAAGGTCGCAGCATAAGAATAAAGCTGCTGCTTTAAAGGTATTAAGAGCAAAGCTGTATGAACTGGAAAAGAAGAAGCAGAAAGCGGAGATGGATCAAATGCGCGTAAAAGGAGATATCGGCTGGGGATATCAAATCCGCTCCTATGTCCTGCATCCCTATACCATGGTAAAAGACCACAGGACGAATCTGGAAATCGGCAATGCTCAAGGTGTATTAAATGGAGGGATTGACGAATTTATCAAAGCTTTTCTTAGAAAAAGGAAATAGATATGTTCAAATTTATTTTAAAAAAGATAATCGGTACTCAGAACGAGAGAGAATTAAAAAAGATTAAACCTCTGGTTGATAAAATCAATTCTTTTCAGCCCTGGGCTGAAAGTTTAACCGATGCTGAACTGCGTCTTCAGACTGATAAGTTCAAAGAGAGATTGAAAAATGGAGAATCTCTGAATGATATTTTAGCGGAGTCTTTTGCAATAGTCAGAGAGGTGTCTGTAAGAAAACTTAACATGAGGCATTTTGATGTCCAGCTTATGGGAGGGATAGTCCTGCACCAGGGTAAAATTGCAGAGATGGCAACAGGTGAAGGTAAAACGCTTGTTGCAACATTGCCTGCTTACTTGAATGCTCTAACCGCCAGGGGTGTTCACGTTGTTACTGTTAATGATTATCTGGCCAAGCGCGATAGGGAATGGATGGGCCCAATTTACGAATCTTTGGGCTTTACTGTCGGGGTGGTGGTGCATGGCCAGTCTCATGAGGAGAAAAAACAGGCCTATGGGTGTGATATTACATATGGAACGAATAATGAGTTCGGGTTCGATTATCTGAGAGATAATATGGTAATCAGCTCT
>CAZLTA010000275.1:0-1802 GCA_964562345.1 uncultured Planctomycetia bacterium | reverse complement strand
GCGAAATCAAAGTAGTCATAACTCCTCCCAAAGTTTCAATTCCCAGAGAAAGAGGTGTTACGTCCAGAAGTAAAATATCCTTAACCGCACCGTCTCCTACAATAACACCAACCTGGATAGCCGCCCCTAAAGCCACAACTTCATCAGGATTAACACCTTTTTGAGGCTCTTTACCGAATATTTCTTTTACAATCTCCTGAACCTTAGGCATTCTGGTCTGACCTCCAACCAATACAACTTCGTCTATATCCTGAGGAGTCATTTTAGCATCGGATAAAGCCTTGCGGCACGGTGTTACGGTCTTCTCCAAAATGTCTATACAAAGAGATTCCAGTTTCGCACGCGTCAAAGTCATTGTCAGGTGTTTCGGCCCCGATTGGTCTGCTGTTACAAACGGCAGATTGATTTCGGTCTGCACGCTGAAAGACAATTCACATTTTGCCTTTTCTGCTGCCTCCTTGAGTCTCTGCAGAGCCATTCTATCCTGCCTTAAATCTATCCCCTGTTCTTTTTTGAATTCATCCGCAATCCAATCCATGATTCTCTGGTCTATATTATCGCCTCCTAAATGCGTGTCACCTGATGTCGACTTTACTTCGACTATCGTTCCTTCAATATCCAGAATAGAGATATCGAATGTTCCTCCTCCGAAATCATATATTGCAATTTTTCCGCTTTTCTTTTTATCCAGGCCATAAGCCAAAGCTGCTGCTGTAGGTTCATTTATAATCCTTAATACTTCTAACCCTGCAATTGCACCTGCATCTTTAGTAGCCTGGCGCTGACTGTCGTTGAAATAAGCAGGAACTGTAATAACCGCCTGGGTAATTTTTTCACCCAAGTATTCTTCGGTATCTTCTTTCAATTTCCTCAGCACAAAAGCAGAGATTTCCGGAGGGGAATAAACCTTATCGTTTATCTGAACTCTGGCATCTCCATTTGAAGCTTTGATTACTTTATAAGGCACCATCTTCATTTCCTCATTTACCTCTTCATAACGCCTGCCCATAAACCTTTTGATGGAAAAGACTGTATTCTCAGCATTGGTAACAGCCTGCCTTTTAGCAGGGCCGCCTGTTAGAATCTCGCCTGTTTTTGTAAACGCCACAACTGAAGGAGTCAAACGAGAACCTTCCTTATTAGTTATAATCTTAGGCTCACCTGCCTCAAATACAGCTATAACCGAATTCGTAGTTCCAAGATCAATTCCTATTGCTTTAGCCATTTTTACACCTCCTGATTTAGTTTACAGTTATTAATCCGCAGTTCATAATTTCACTGTTCGTTATTCACTGTTTACAATATCCTGCGTATTGTTTTCTGTTTCATCTTTTTCGCCTTTTTCACCTTTAGACACTTTAACCGAAGCCGGCCTCAATAATTTTTCACCTAACCTGTAACCTGCTCTTAAAACATCAATAACCACGCCTTCGGGGAATTCTTTATTTTCTTCGTAACCAATTGCCTCTTGTTCAAACGGATTAAAAACTTCCCCTGCCAGATTATCTATTTTAACCAACCCATATCTAAGGAGTATATTATTCATTTCTTTAAATATTATTTCTATGCCTTTTTCAAAATCATCCTTTTCCTCCGGTAAAAGCTGCATCGCATTTTCAAAATGGTCTAAAAGAGGCAGAATTTCTTTTATGAACTCAACCCGGGCATATATTATCAGTTCCTGTTTTTCTTTCGCCCATCTTTTTTTATAATTTTCAAGCTCTGCAGCAGCACGCAGCCATTTATCCTCCATTTCCTCAAGGCCTTTCTTCATCTGTTCAACAACAACGGTTTTCTCCTCC
>CAZLTA010000274.1:0-1810 GCA_964562345.1 uncultured Planctomycetia bacterium | reverse complement strand
GGAATTCTCCCTGAACTAATATATGCTTTTAAAAAAGCTACCGCTTCATCCTGTCCTAAAAAATCATTCCAAGCCATTTGTTCATTATACTTGAATATTGGAAAAGTTAAAGAGTAGTATTAAAAAGAAGCCTGCTTAAAAAGACAAAAAGCGTCTTGAACATTATCTTAAGGTCCAGCCAGAATGATTGATTATCAATATAATAAAAATCATATTCTAGATGATTGTGAATCGGCTCATCTCTATAGGGGCTGATTTGCCAGAGACCTGTTAATCCCGGTTTAACGAACAGCCTTTTTCTCTGCTCTTGATTATAATCTTTGGCTATTTCAAAAACTTCGGGCCTGGGTCCTACCAGAGACATCTCCCCTTTTAATATATTGACAAATTGTGGCAATTCATCTAAAAAGGTTTTCCTTAAAAACTTGCCAAATTTAGTTGGTCTATTATTCCTAATCGTTCTAATTTTATATATGTAAAACTCCTTCCCGTTTTTGCCTATTCGCCTCTGTTTAAAAAAACCCGAATTGGTAGAATCTATTTTTACAGATAAATAAATAAAATAAAATAACGGCAAAAAGGATATTATAGCAATTAAAGAAAATAATACATCAAACAATCGTTTAATAATGTGTGAGGCTACCATCAATTTTTGCCTTTTTAACTGCAAACTTAAACAATAAAAGCCCTATTGGAAAAAGTACTACAATAAACAATAACAAAACTAATATATCAGAAAAAAAATAATCTATAGAATATCCTTTAAGAATAGCTAATCTTAATGCCCTTAGAGAATAGGTAATTGGTATAAGATGTGAAAAAAACTGAACTGATTTAGGTAATACAGCGATAGGAAAAAACACTCCTCCCAATACTGATGATGTAAGTGAAATTAAAGCTGCGATAGGGTCGCCTTTTTTAAACACCATAATAAAAGAAGAAGCAATTATGCCTATACTACTGAATACAATAATAGTCAATATTAATACTACCAGTGCGCCCGAAAAATTAGCTGCTGATAAATCTATCCCTAATAAACTACCAAAAACCAAATATAACACCACAGATATAGAAGCAAAAATAAAATTCCATAAGGAACTGAAAATAATAATCACCCATAATTTTGTAGGTGTTGTAAGCATCGCTTCAAGAGTTCCCATCATTTGTTCCTGTCGAATATTGGAAGCAAAACTGTGAAGTGCTGTAGTCAAATAACCTGAAAAAGCTATACCTATTAAAACAAATGAAAAATAATTCCCGCCATATTGCTGTAAATATCTGGAATTTCCATCTTGAATTAAGGTCGATATAAAATAAAAAATTACAATATGCGCAAACATTCCAAACAACTGCAATATAAAATGTAGTTTATAGCTTATCATTATAAGAAAATCCCTTTTTATAAACGCTAAAAATTTAGTAAACATTGCTCATACTCCATTTAAATTTTCTATCATCACTTACGCTCCTCGCAGGAAATATCTGATTTTACTTCGGAACTGTCTTCCACTTGCTACTTATTTCAGACTGCATCGTTAATATAATAGCTGAATAGTTCTTCTAAATTCTGTTTATTGGATGTTTCTTTTAATTCTTCTACGCTTCCACAAATTAAAATTTCACCTTTATTTATTAAAGCAATTCTATCGGCTAAAAATTCAGCTTCCAGTAAATCGTGAGTGGCAAAAAATACGGTTTTATTTGCTTCCCTTGATAGCTTCTGTTTAATAAAAATCCTTAAACTTTTAGCTGCTGCTGGGTCAAGACTTCTGGTAGGTTCATCCATAAATAAAATCTCAGGATTTTGCAA
>CAZLTA010000273.1:0-1815 GCA_964562345.1 uncultured Planctomycetia bacterium | reverse complement strand
AATTCGACTAAGCAATTTATCTTCGCTATTTAGCTCGAAAATTGCAGTCTCATTGCTCGGGACAATTCGACTAAGCAATTTATCTTCGCTATTTAGCTCGAAAATTGCAGTCTCATTGAAATCCCGGCCTCTCCGCCACTTAAAACTGCCCTGTAATTCAGCTAATCTACTTGTGAATGGTGCATTGATGCCTAACGGCAGGTTGCTGACCTTCTTCATTCCTTAAAATTTTTCTTGACGAAAGCGGGATTGTTTTATATTATTTCAATGCAAATGAAAACCGTTTTCAATTATGCTGAGCTACGGAGAAAGGGGTATAAATTAACTCCTCAGAGGAAGGTTGTGGCCGGTATTTTACGTAAAGCGCCTCAGCATATAAGCGTGGATGAAATATATCTTAAGGTCAAAAAAACATACCCCAGGATTGGTCTTACGACCATATACAGGACGCTTGAAATTTTGAATAAACTCGGATGGGTTAGAAAATGCGATTTTGGAGAAGGGAAAGCGCGTTATGAACCGACAGAAAATTTTTCCGAAAATAACAAGCATCACCATCATATTGTTTGTATCCAATGCAATAAAGTGATAGATTATGTGGACTTTGTAAAAGAAGAGACAAGATTAATGCAGAATACAGAAAAAAAGATTGCCAGAAAATATAATTTTATTATAAAAGGGCATAATATTAAATTTTACGGTATTTGTAAAAACTGCCGGAATAAAAATCGCAATAAATGAAGAAGAAAAATTTTAAATACGTTTACGGCCCGGTTTCATCCTGGAGGCTGGGGGCTTCTTTGGGAATCGACCCCCTATCTCAGGATAATAAGATCTGCAGTTTCGACTGCATATACTGCCAGATAGGAAAAACAGATGTTTTGACACTTGAAAGAGTTGTTTCTGTCGATACGGAAGAAGTTTTGGGTGAAATAAAATCGCTGCCGGATGCAGATATTGATTATATAACTTTCTCAGGCCGGGGAGAGCCGACTCTGGCGGCTAATCTGGGTGAAATGATTGCCGGTGTTAGAAAAATAACAAATACGCCGATTGCTGTAATTACCAATTCAACTTTGCTGAACCGTGAAGATGTTGCAAAAGACCTGAGCGGATGTGATTTTGTCATCGCAAAATTGGATGCTTTTGATGAAAAGTCTTTTCGGGCAATTAACAAACCGCATCCTGCGTTAAATTTTTCGTTGCTGGTTAAAGGAATAAAGAAATTTCGAAGTGTTTATCAGGGTAAAATTGGGATTCAGATTATGTTTACAGCTGTAAATAAAGAACATGCCAAAGAAATTGCTGATATTGCAAGAGAAATTAATCCTTACCAGGTCCAGCTTAATACTCCTTTAAGGCCGTGCGGAATTTCGCCACTGTCTGAAAGTGAGATGTATAAAATAAAGCAGTCATTTAAAGGATTAAATGTCATTTCTGTTTATGAAGCGGAAAATAAGAAAGTTGAACCGTTGAGCAAAAATGAAACTCTTAAGAGAAGAGGAAAGATTGAGTGAATTATGCTGGTTGATGTGACACATTTAAAGTCAGGTGAAGTTGGCGTGGTAAAGGAAATAGCCGGAGGTTTTAGTCTCGCTATGAGGATGCAGAATATGGGCGTAAGGGTAGGTGAAAGAGTTAAAAAAATAAGCTCTCATTTCTGGTGCGGCCCCCAGACAATTGAAGTGGGCCATTTTAAAGTTGCTCTGGGGTATGGAGTAGCAAAAAAGATAATTGTAGAAGTTGAAAGATGAAAAAAGTCCTTTTAGTCGGTAATCCCAATGTAGGTAAAAGCGCGATATTTTCCCGTCTTAC
>CAZLTA010000272.1:0-1861 GCA_964562345.1 uncultured Planctomycetia bacterium | reverse complement strand
TTGAGACAATAAAACTTCTAAAACAAGTGAAGGCAAAAGTTCTGGCAATTGAGGCAGAGAAGACGCTTTTCTTTGATATTAAAGAAGCAATCAAGGAAGCTGATAAGAACAATATGGCTGTTGTTGCCTTATAGTTGAATACCCCTATATATTTTAATAGAAAATATCCTCCAAATTTATTATAGTAATATCACTATGTTAACCTACTCCAAGCAGTACGATACTATTGTTGTTGGTGCCGGCCATGCCGGGTGCGAGGCTGCTTTAGCAGCTGCCCGTATGGGTTGTAAAACACTGCTTTTAACTATGAACCTGGATTTGATTGCTCAAATGTCCTGTAATCCTGCAATCGGCGGAGTGGGGAAGGGTCAATTGGTAAAAGAACTTGATGCTTTAGGCGGAGAAATGGCTAAAGCGATAGATGAAACGGGGATACAATTCAGAATTTTAAATTCCTCAAAAGGTGCTGCAGTGCAGTCTACCCGGGCTCAGGCAGATAAAGCGTTATACAGGCTTTATCTGAAACGGGTATTGGAGAATCAAAATGATTTAGAAATTAAGCAGTTTAAAGTAGAAGATATTAAGGTCAAAAATAAAATTGTGCAGGGAGTAATCACAAAAGAAGGTATCTTTTTTAAAGCAAAATGCGTAATTATAACTCCGGGGACTTTCTTAGATGGTTTGATTCATATCGGCTTAAATCATTATTCTGCAGGGCGCTTGGGTGAAGAATCGAGCACAGCTTTATCATCGACGTTAAAGAGGCTGGGTTTTAAGGCAGGAAGATTTAAGACCGGGACTTGTCCCCGATTAGATGGCAGGACAATCGATTTTACAAAATTGGAGCCTCAGTATGGTGATATGCCGATACCGTTTTTCTCTTTCTGGAGTAAGGATAGAGAAATAGACCAGATGCCTTGTTTTATAACGTACACTAATGAAAAAACTCATAAAATTATCCGTGAGAATCTAGACCGTTCTCCGCTGTATTCGGGAAAAATTAATGCAACGGGTGTAAGGTATTGCCCGTCTATTGAAGATAAAGTTGTAAAGTTTCCGCATCATAAAAGGCATCTCATTTTCTTGGAACCCGAAGGAAGAAATACAAATGAATATTATCCTAATGGGCTAGCTACTTCATTACCATTGGATGTCCAAATGGAAATGTTAAAAAGTATCCCAGGGCTTGAAAATGCAGATTTCACAAGGCCGGGATATGGTATTGAGCATGATTTTGTTGAACCTCGGCAGCTTTATCCGACGCTGGAGACAAAGTTAATTAAAAATTTATATCTGGCCGGGCAGATTAACGGAACCACAGGTTACGAAGAGGCAGCGGCGCAGGGTTTGATTGCAGGAATAAATGCTGCTTTAAGGATTAAGGGGCAAAATGAGTTTATTTTAGACAGGTCACAGGCTTACATTGGTGTTTTAATAGATGAATTGACTACTAAGGGTACAGATGAGCCGTTTCGGATGATGACTTCCCGGGTTGAATTCAGGCTTTTGCTTCGTGAGGATAATTCGGTTTTAAGATTGAGTGAGCTGGGTTATAAAATAGGCCTTTTATCGAAGGAAAAGTATGAAAAGGTAGAACAGTTTAAAAATTCGATAGAAGATGCCCGTGTTTATTTTTCAAGCCGGAGGTTAACCCCCAAGGATTTTAAAGATAAGTTCAACGATAATAATTTTTCAATACCCAAACAATCGTTGAGTTATTATGAATTCTTAAAAAGGCCGGAGATTAACTTAAAACACATCAAATGTTTGGATGGCAGTATGGATAATTTTTCAGACCGGGTTTTGAATCAAATGCAGATAGATGTAAAATATGAAGGTTATATTGCAAGACAGTTAAAAG
>CAZLTA010000271.1:0-1862 GCA_964562345.1 uncultured Planctomycetia bacterium | reverse complement strand
ATGGAATATTCGCCTGAAGGGCCGATAGATTAAATCGTTATACGATTTAATCTTGTTATCGGGGTAACCCGCAGTTACGTCATTTCATGTATTATGTAATAAGCTGGTTAAAATCGTCTTAACTATAGAATCAACATCCAACCCATATAAGCTATGCATATATTCCCTGGAACCGGTATCAAAACAATGCTTGTCCGGAATTGCTATCCGCTTTAAAGAAATACTGTTTTTATTTTCTGCCAAAACTTCACTTACAACAGTGCCAATCCCGCCCGAAATCATATTCTCTTCCAAAGTAACCACCAATTTCGATTTCTCAATAAATTTCAGCAGCAGTTCCGTATTGAAAGGCTTTATTCTGTAAATATCCAGCACCTGAGCTGTAATCGAATTGTTTCTGAGTTTTTCTGCCGCCTTCACTGCCTGCTGGACCATAACTCCGCTGGATATAATAGTTAAATCATCGCCTTCTTTAACCTCGGAAATCCCGTCTGAGAAATCACTTTTATTCTGTTCATAAATTAAAGGTAATTTTCCCCTGTCCAGCCTTATATAAACAGGGGCATTGCTTTTGTATGCAATCTCGGCGCATTTTTCTGCTGCAACAGAATCTGACGGATTTAATATCGTAATCTCAGGCAGTGTCCGCATAACAGCGATATCACTTGTTCCATGATGAGTAGGCCCGTCACTGCCGTAAGAAAGACCGGCACCTATTCCTACAATCGTAACCCCCAGATTCATAGCACAAATATCAATTTTAATCTGTTCATAACATCTAAGAGTTGCAAACGGAATAATAGTATATATAAAAACTTTTTTACCCGTCAGCGTTAAACCGGCTGCTATGCTCACCATATTCTGTTCAGCAACACCTACGTTTATGAATTGTTTAGGCAGGTCTTTTTTAAATTTAACCAGGCTGAAAGCACCCATGTCAGCTGTAAGAAATATTACATTCTTGTCTTCTCCGGCAATATCATACAGCCTGTCAAAAAAAGCATCCCTGATATCTTTATTTGATATTTTCATAATTCAAGCTCTTCCCGGGCACGGGCTAAATCTTCCCCGCAAGGCACCGAATGATGCCAAAGAGGATTATTTTCCATAAAAGATACGCCCTTGCCTTTAACAGTATCCGCTATCACCGCTACCGGCTTACTGCTGTTTTTAGAACGGATGCTTTGAAAAACAGCTAAGAGCTGTTTGAAAGAATGCCCATTTATAACCATTACATCCCAGCCGCAGGCAGCCCATTTTTGATCCAGAGGTTCTAAATCGAGACAATTTTTAAGAAAATCCGTAACACAAAGCCCGTTTTTGTCTACAATGGCTATCAGATTATTCAACTTATGCTGATTGGCAAACATAGCCGCCTCCCAAACACTCCCCTCGCAGCACTCCCCATCGCCCAATAAAGCAAAGGCCATGAAATCTTTATCATCCATTTTAGCACCTAAAGCAACACCTGCTGCTATCCCAAGTCCGTGGCCTAAAGAACCTGTATCTGCCTCAATCCCGGGAATTTTTCTATCCGGGTGGCCTCTTAAGATGGAAGACTGTTTTTGATAATTTTTGAGCTCTGAAAGAGGGAAATAGCCCAAATCCGCAAGGATTGCATACAAGGCAGCCGCGGAATGGCCTTTACTTAAAATAAACCTGTCTCTGTGAGGCCAGTATTTATCCGCAGGATTAAAACGAAGTACGCCGCCGTAGTAAAGGGCAACCAGAATATCTGCACAGGAGAAAGCTCCTCCAATATGCCCCTTGCCGGCAGATACAATCATTTCCAGAACCTGCCTGCGGACCCATTTAGCTTTTTTTTCCAATGCAAATATTTTATCCTGCATATTCTGCTTCTT
>CAZLTA010000270.1:0-1863 GCA_964562345.1 uncultured Planctomycetia bacterium | reverse complement strand
TAATTGCGAGATTAAAATTCTTCACTTTTAAATAAGATTTTTCTCTTTGAGGTAGAAAATGGCATCTATTATGCCTTTTATTGAAGATTTTAACTCTTCTTTTTCGTCTGCACTCAATTTGAGTTCAATTATTTCACTGATTCCTGCTCTTGAAACCCTGGCCAAAACACCAAAAGCAATATCATGATAACCGTATTCACCGTCCAATACCGCAACAGAAGAAACAATCTCATTCTTGTCGCCGATTACTGCATCTATTAAAACCTTAATGCCTGCCGCAGGAGCAAAATAAGCACTGCCGCCTTTATAATAAGATACAACTTTAGCTCCGGCATTCTGCGTATCTTCCTTCGCCTTATTTATCAAAGCAGCATTCCCTTTCTTATAAACGCACATCATATCTTTGCTGTGGGAACCGATTACCAGAGGGTCGGAATCTGATATTTTTTCATTAAGATTTTCATGCAGGTAATATCTGAACCTTCCTGTATCCAAAGCGCCGGCCATCCCGATCAATCTATTTCTTGATATTGCGGTTTTCTTATAAAAATAATAACTTAAAACATCCACCGGATTGGAAACTATTATAAAAACGGCATTCGTGTAAAGCTCTGCATTCAAGTTCTCTATAGTATCCTGCATGATTTTTGTATTCACTTCAAGCAGGTCGAATCTCGTCATTCCCTCTTTGCGGGGCATACCGGCAGTTATTACAACAATGTCCGCAAAACATCGGCTTAAATTATCAACCGCTGTAAATTTAATATCTCTTTTTAAAACACCTGATGCATGGGATAAATCAAGTACTTTGCCTTTAACTAAATCCTTTTGAATATCATAAATTAAAACTTCATCAATTTTCGGAGAAAATAAAGACAGATAGGCTGCATGAGATCCGACATTTCCGGCACCGATTATCAGAACTTTCATAATGCTGAGATTTTAACACAGAGTAAAAACAGTAACAAGTTCAATTGCCTCAAAACTGCTTTATCTTACTGTAATACTCCCGAGCCGCATCGGTTAAACCTAATTTTTGATAACAGATACCTATCCAATTAATAACCAGCCTGTCATCAGGGCTGAAATAATATGCTTTATAGAACCATTGCAGAGCCTTGAGATAATCTTTTTTAACATAAGCATAATAAAATCCGATTCTGAAATAAGCAGTACTGTTTCGAGGGTCGTATGAAAGGGAAGTTTTATAAACCGAAATTGCATCTTCATACCTGCCTAAATCTTCATACATATAACCCAGACTTTCATAACAACGCGTAAAACCGGGCATTAAAAACAGCGCCTTTTTAAATTGAGATTCAGCTCTATCATAAACCTTACAGCTTATATATGTTTGGCCACGGTTATAATTCTGCATGGCTATCCAGGGCCTCGAAGCTATAAAAATGAACAACCCCGCGAACAAAAAGAGTGATTTAATCCTCAATCTTAAATTATGATTATTTACGCCAGCCATATCAAATAAACCCCGAAATAGAATAAAACTATCCCTGCAATTACTTTTATATACGGTTCGAATTTATGTAAATTATGCGCAAATCTCAAAACGCCGGCAGAAATCCCGACAATTAAAAGCGGTAAACTCTGGCCCGCAGCATAGGCAATAAAAATTGTCAAAGCATAGATAAAACTCCCTGAAGCAATCACCTTGGCGGCAATAAGCAGCAATACAGGCCCGCAGCAGGGACAAACCGGAGCCTCCAATAACGCAAATGTTATTCCAAAAAACACCGCTCCTAAAAAACTTAGCTTCTTATTGGATAAATTCGGCACTTTACATCCAATAGACTCATTGAACTTCGAGAAAAACCCTATAATATAGAAGCTTGAAATCAAAAGTAT
>CAZLTA010000269.1:0-1865 GCA_964562345.1 uncultured Planctomycetia bacterium | reverse complement strand
TATATTCTCTACGTTTATTTCTGTCCCTCTTGCCGGGTTAATCGTTGTCCTTGCACCACTCTTCGCACAAGTTTTTTTGGGGGAGAAGTGGTTGCCTATCGTAGGTCCCTTGCAAATTTTAGCCGTATCGGGTATGTTTCGTTCCATAGCAGGAACAGGAGGTGCTATGTTTAAGGCTATAGGCAAGCCAAAGCTGGACTTCAACATGAATACAACGAGGCTGATAGTAATAATACTGACGATTTACCCCCTAACAATGCTTGGAGGTATTTCTGGCACCGCCTTTTCTGTACTTCTAGGTATCGTGGCAGGATGCTTCATTTGGGTGTTTGCGTCAACAAAAGAAATAGAGGCAAGCCTTAAAGACTTTTTCGTTGTACTTTGTCCACCAGTCGTTGGGACTTTAATTATGTGTGCTTTCACCCTTTTTATTCTAAATATGATAAATTTTTTAGATAATCAATTATTAATCTTCATAATTGGAGTTATAGTAAGTATTTCGATTTATAGCACAATTTTATTGATTATTGAAAAACAATCTAAATATAAAGTTCTACAGGAATTAAAGTTTATTCTTAAAAACTTGAGGTAGGCACACATGACTAAACACATCAAATCATTTATAAATACTTCTACGGGGGTTAAAGATATCGAAAAGCCTTATTATCACTCAGAGACGGTGGATCATATTAGGCAAAAAATGCACCCTTTATTAATAAAACATAAATTTAACAAAAAATATTTTGCTGATAAAGAAAATTTTTTGAGACTACATCTTGGATGTGGGGAGAAACATCTTTCTGATTATATCAATATCGATTTTAAAAAGACCAGCGCGACTGACTTTGTTTGTGACTATACCAACCTTTCTTTTCCAAGCCAATCTGTCGAGCTTATTAAAACATACTATATGATTGAACATCTCTCGAAAGATATTTTCTCCAAGGCACTTCATAATTGGTGGGATATACTTATACCGGGGGGTAAACTGATTATTAAATGTCATGTTTTTGATAAGACAGTTGAGGGATCTTTGGAGGGCGAAGAAGCAAGACACGATAATATTTTTAGTTTACAACAGTTTACCGGAGATATACAGATAGAAGGCTGCAATTTTATGCCGCTTAAACGAGAATTAGAAGAGGCCGGTTACGCCGGTGTAACAGAATATGGTCTGCAAAATTATCATAATCGCAAAAAAAATTGGATGGAAATACAGGCTTATAAAAAGTTAAATTCTGTAATGTACAACGGTGAAAAGCATATTTTTCACAAAAATTATTATGAAGAGACATGGTGGCCGATGAAGAAAGAGAAGAGAGCGGAGAGTATTACCCTTGCTTGGAGGGAAAAACATATCTTTAATAGGATTTTACACGAACATGAGAATTTGCTTTATAGGGGTAAGAAAGCCATTGATTTCGGCTGTGGTTCTGGTGAGCTGGATATCCTTTTAGGGAGAAATGGACACTTTATTATCGGAGTAGATATAGCCAATACAGCCCTTCGCTCCGCAGAACAACACAAAAAGCAAGAAGGTTTAAGCAACATCCAGTTTATTCAAGCTTCTTTAGATCATTTGCCATTCTCAGAGGATAGTTTTGATTCTGCAACCATGATTGAGGTTCTTGAGCATATTGATTACAGCGCAGTTAATGTAATCTTTAAAGAATTTAAAAGAGTTTTGAAACCCCAAGCCAAATTTTTTATTACGGTTCCAAATAAATTTGCCTATGGTGATCCAAGTCACGTACAAATTTTTACCAAAGGGCTTTTGGCGCAATTGTTGGATAATCACGAACTAGCAATACAATGGTTGACTTGGGAAAGACGAAGAGATGCTTGGAAGCAAGATTGAGAAAACG
>CAZLTA010000268.1:0-1868 GCA_964562345.1 uncultured Planctomycetia bacterium | reverse complement strand
ACAAAAAATCCTTATGACGCTGCACGTGTTCCCGGAGGTTCATCAGGAGGTTCTGCAGCAGCAGTTGGAGGCGAAGAAGCTCTCTGGGCGCTGGGAAGTGATACCGGAGGCTCCATCAGACAGCCTGCTTCATTATGCAATGTTGTGGGCCTAAAGCCAACCTACGGCAGAGTATCAAGGTACGGATTGATCGCATTTGCATCAAGTTTAGACCAGATAGGGCCTTTAACACGTGATGTAAAAGACGCGGCATTACTGCTGGAAGTGCTTTCCGGATTCGACCCTAAAGATTCAACCTCATCAAAAGAAACTGTGCCTGAATACAGCAAAGAACTCAAGCCCGAAATAAAAGGCCTTAAAATAGGTTTTCCCAAAGAATATTTCACTGAAGGGATCGATAACGAAGTAAAAGAAAAAACAGAGTCTATCTTAAACTTGCTTAAAAAAGAAGGAGCAAAGGTGGAAGAAATGAGCCTTCCGCATACAGAATATGCAATAAGCTGTTATTATATTATAGCTCCGTCCGAAGCGAGCTCAAATTTAGCCCGTTATGACGGAGCTCAATACGGCTTAAGGATAGAAGATAATGGCGCCATTAAAAATGCAGTGAATCCGATGATAAAAATGTATCTTTCAACGCGTTCAGAAGGTTTTGGAGCAGAGGCAAAAAGAAGAATGCTTTTGGGAACGTATTCATTGTCCAGCGGTTATTATGAAGCATATTATCTGCGCGCTGCAAAAGTGAGAACGCTGATTAAAGAGGATTTTCAGAAAGCGTTTAAAGATTATGATTGTATAATTTCTCCTACAACTCCGACTCCGGCATTTAAAATAGGTGAGAAATCAGACCCGCTTCAGATGTATTTATCGGATATTTTCACTATTCCCGCAAATTTAGCAGGCATACCTGCAATATCAATACCTCAGGGCAGAGATAAAAACAATCTCCCCATCGGACTTCAGATAATGACAGATTATTTTCAGGAACAGAAGATGTTAAACATCGCCTATCTGATAGAAAAATTACAAAAATGAATAAATTCGAACCGGTAATAGGGCTGGAAATTCACATTCATCTTTCAACCGCAAGTAAAGTGTTTTGTTCCTGTTCTACAAAATTCGGTAATCCGCCCAATTCACAGACCTGTCCTGTTTGTCTGGGGCTGCCCGGAGCATTACCGGTACTTAATAAAAAAGCTTTGTATTACGCTATCAAGGCAGGTTTAGCTTTAAACTGCCGAATCTCTGATTCTGTTATATTTGACAGAAAGAATTATTACTATCCTGATCTGCCGAAAAATTATCAAATTTCTCAATATCAGATTCCGGTAGGGCGGAATGGATTTCTGAAAATTAAAAGCCGTCTGTTAAATCCAGTAAAAATTAACCGGGTTCATTTAGAAGAAGACGCAGGCAAATTGATACACACAGAAGACGGGAAGAAAAGTCTTGTTGATTTAAACAGAACAGGCATTCCTCTTATCGAGATTGTGACCGAACCGGATATATATTCACCTGATGAAGCTTACGATTTTCTCCAGGAGTTAAAAACAACTATTTTATACCTCCGGATTTCCGACTGCAATATGGAGAACGGGAGTTTAAGGTGCGATGCCAATATATCACTGCGCAAAGCAGAAGATGAGAAACTGGGTATAAAAATAGAGCTTAAAAACATGAATACATTCAAAGGCATTAAACAGGCTTTGGAATATGAAATACAAAGGCAAACCATGCTTTTAGAAAACGGAGAAAAAGTAACTCATCAAACACGGCTCTGGGATCCCGTAAAACAAAAGACAACTGCTATGAGGAGTAAAGAAGACATTCATGATTACCGCTACTTCCCGGACCCGGACCTCGTAAGA
>CAZLTA010000267.1:0-1869 GCA_964562345.1 uncultured Planctomycetia bacterium | reverse complement strand
GTCCTTTAGGGCTGCGAAGCGTCCTTTAGGGCTGCGAAGCGTCCTTTAGGGCTGCGAAGCGTCCTTTAGGGCTGCGAAGCGTCCTTTAGGGCTGCGAAGCGTCCTTTAGGGCTGCGAAGCGTCCTTTAGGGCTGCGAAGCGTCCTTTAGGGCTGCCCTGTGGCAGGGACTAAATCCCGGGGATTTCTCTCTGAGAAATTCCACGGGGCCGGGAATTCTGCAAATTCCTCGAGGCTCCCTGAAATCCGAGTTAAATTAAATATTGGACATTCAGAATATGGATAGTATAATTTGAATATGGTGGTTAAAGTGGATGAAAAAAGAGTTATAAGGGAAAAAATGTTTTTGGAATTGAAGAATTTAGAAAAGGAAGAAAAAGAAAGGAGGAATGCCGTAATAAGAGAAAAGCTTTTCTCAAATATAAACTTTAAGGATGCGAATTTTATAATGTGTTATGTTTCTAAACCGTATGAGGTTGATACTTGGAGGATAATTAAGCAGTCTTTGGAAATGGGTAAGAAAATAGCTGTTCCATGTGTATTAAAAGGCGAGAGGCTGATGGTGCCGGCTTTGATATTGGACCATAAAGAGCTTAGTTTGGGCCCTTATGGAGTATATCAGCCTCACCCTGATAATATAAGGCAGGTTGATTTGAATCAGCTTGATTTAATACTTGTTCCGGGTATTGCTTTTGATAAAGAAGGCAATCGTCTGGGGCATGGTAAGGGATATTTCGATAGGTTCCTAAAAAAGGTGCCCAGGCATGTCCGCATTATGGGGCTGGCCTACGAATTCCAGATTTTACCAAAACTGCCCGTTTCTCAAAAGGATTTCCCAATATCATCCCTCATTTACGGTTAAGTTAATTTTGTAATAAAAAGGGGTGAGTCAAATGAAGATGGTTTTCCAATTAATAGGTTATGCAGCAGTTCTGGTAATTGCGGGAGTAATCGGTTATGTGCTGAGAACCGTAATTGCTAAAAAGAATGTCAGAACTGCGGAGTATCAGGCGAAAGATATTTTAGAAAAAGCTCAAAAGGAAGTAAAAGAAAGGAAGCAGAGAGCAGATGTGGAGTCGAAAGAGCTTCTGTATAAGCTGCGTTCTGATTTTGAGAAGGAAACTAAGGAAAGAAGGCAGGAACTGGCAGAACTCGAACGCAGGCTTCTTCAAAGAGAAGAAAATATTGAAAGAAAGTTTGAGCTTCTGGACCAGAAGGAAAAGGATATAGTTAAAAAGGTAGAGGGAGTAAATAAAAAAGAGGAATCTTTAAAAAAGGCAGAGCAGGAATTAAGCGATTTGATTATGGAGGAAAAGTTTAGGCTTCAGCAAATATCGGGAATGTCTCCCGAGGAGGCGAAGCAGCAGCTTTTAAAACGCATGGAAACTGAAATAAGGAATGAGGCAAATGTTCTGCTCAGGCAGATTGACGAAGAGACCCGCGCTAAAGCAGAAGGAGATGCGCGGGAGAGTATCTCGCAGGCGGTTCAAAGATGCGCGATTGAGCATACGACAGAAACTACTGTTGCAGTGGTTACTTTGCCTAATGACGAGATGAAGGGAAGAATTATCGGGCGTGAAGGAAGGAATATCAGGTCGTATGAAACGGCGACAGGTGTGGATGTAATTATTGATGATACACCGGAAGCGGTGTCGCTTTCCTGTTTCGACCCTTACAGGCGCGAAATTGCGAGAGTTGCCATGGAGCGTCTTGTTGAAGACGGAAGGATTCATCCGGCAAGAATTGAAGAAGTTGTGGAGAAAGTTAAGAAGGAGATGGAAAAAAATATACGGGAAGAGGGTGAACGTGTAGCGCTGGATTTGGGTGTGCATAACCTGCATCCGGAACTGATAAGGCTGATTGGTAAATTA
>CAZLTA010000266.1:0-1882 GCA_964562345.1 uncultured Planctomycetia bacterium | reverse complement strand
GAGAAATCTTCGGCCCGGTTTAAACCCTTTTCTTCCCAATAGTTCTGCCATTTGGATTCAATTTTTTGAGGGATATATTCTTCCATAGAACATTCTGTATTCTTTATTTAATCACAAAAAATCGGCTCTTTCAAATCTTCAGTATGGGGGGTCTTTTATATGCCTAAAAGGGATGATATAATTTTAAAGTATGATTATCGGAGTACCTAAAGAAATAAAAGAAGAAGAATATCGAGTGGGGCTCACACCGGAAGGCGTGGCAATTTTAGTTAAAGAAGACCGCAATGAAGTTCTAATGGAAAAAGGCGCCGGAGAAGGATCGGGCTTCAGCGATGAGGAATATCAAAAAGCAGGAGCTAAAATCGTTTCCACAAAAGAAGCGTGGTCTGCGCAATTGGTAGTAAAAGTAAAAGAACCTCAAGAAAGTGAATTTAATTCTTTAAGAGAAAATTTAATTCTTTTTACTTATTTACACCTTGCGGCGTTGCCAAAGCTTACAGAAATCCTCCAGAAAAAAAGAGTGACTGCTATCGATTACGCTACGGTCGAACTTGAAGACGGCAGCCTTCCGCTTTTAAAGCCTATGAGCGAAATAGCAGGCAAACATTCTGTATTAATCGGCGCTCATTACCTGGAAAAAAAGCAGGGTGGTAAAGGGATATTAATTTCCGAGAGCAATGTTTTAATTTTAGGTGGCGGGACGGTAGGATCTAACGCGGCAAAAATAGCTCTCGGAGTGGGCGCAAAAGTTATTATGGTTGAGCAAAGAGCAGATAAATGCAGCTCTCTGACCGAAGGATTTAAAGATTTAAACAATAATTTTAAATGCATTCCTTATGAAAAAGACGGCTTGGCGTCTTTGTTAAAGAGAATCGATCTGTTAATTGGGGCGGTTTTAATCCCAGGAGCCATGGCTCCGAAAATAATCACCGAAGAAATGATAAAATTAATGCAGCCCGGCTCTGTGATTATTGATGTCTCAATCGACCAGGGAGGCTGTATAGAAACATCTCGTCCGACCAGCCACAAAAACCCGATATTCATACGACACGGAATTATTCATTATTGCGTTCCCAATATGCCGGGTATTGTGCCAAAAACTTCAACTTTAGCCCTTACCCGAGCCACTTTGCCTTACGTCATTAAACTTACGGATATCAGTTTAGATAAAATAATTAAAGAGAGTCCCGATTTAAGAAGGGGAATAAATATTTATAACGGCAGAGTGACTTGCCAGAAATTAGCCGAGGCCTTTAAGAAAGACTATTTTGAAATCACTAACTTATTGCAAATAAATCCTTAGCGTTTTGTGTTGTCTGCAGGGAAATCTTTTGCATATTTATGTTTTTTATTTTAGCAATTTTCTCGGCCACGTACCTTACATATATAGGTTCATTCCTGCCTTTCATCGGCGGAGGAGTCAGGTAGGGACAGTCGGTTTCGATCAATATCCGATCCTCCGGAGTTTTTTCTATGACTTCATCCAGATCTAATTTGAAGATTATTCCGTTGAAACCCAAGTATAAACCTTTATCCAGATATTTTTCCGCCTCCTGCCAGTTTCCGCTGAAACAGTGCACGACGCCCTTCACTTTGATATTGAGGTTATCAAGCAAATCCTGATGGGCCATCCTACAATGAAATATAACCGGCAAGTTCAACTCCTTGGCTAAGCCAAGCTGCTTCAAAAATATCTCTTTCTGCTTTTCTTTAAACGAAACGTATTCCTCTTTGTAATCTAAGCCAATTTCACCAATGGCCACCAGCTTTTCAGATTTTGCCAATTCTTTATATTTTTCATAGTCGAATCCGTCTTGAGCATGAATCGGATGAAGGCCCACTGCGGCATAAACGCCTTCCGGGTATTTTTCTGAAAGCTCAA
>CAZLTA010000265.1:0-1889 GCA_964562345.1 uncultured Planctomycetia bacterium | reverse complement strand
ATGTTACAATACCTATTTTTAAGGGGAGAAACGGAATTTCTTTCTTATATTTCTCATCGAACAGCCCCTCCTGAGCAAGTTTCTTCTTCAACTGCTCCAGCTTAAGCATCAGCGCACCCAATCCCCTAGGCTCCATGTGTTCTGCCCGTAGTTGATACTGGCCGCTTTTTTCATAAACGGTAATCTGTCCGTAACAGATAGCACTGATACCGTCTTCTAAATCAAATTTAACCTTGGAGCGTGAAAATTTAAACAGAACCGCCTTAAGCTCGCTGTTTTTATCTTTGAGAGTAAAATAGATATGCCCGCTCGCCGGACATCTTAGATTTGAAATCTCACCTTCCACCCAGATATAACCGAAGCTGCTTTCCAAAACATCTTTTATGTTTCGGGTGAGTTCGGTTATGGAATAAATATGCCTTTCTTCCATTGATATTTCATAAAGATAAAGATGTGTATTCCACCCTTTTTATATCCTGCGCTTTGCCGGTTGTTTCGTCTATATTAATCGTAACAGCCTGAATTCTCAAATCTTCCGCTGCAACGTCCATCCTCACAGGGGTCGAAGTTAAAAACCTCTTTAAAACCGAATCAATCGTCCGCCCTAAAACAGAGTTGAGCGGGCCTGTCATCCCCGTATCGGATATAAAAGCCGTGCCGTTTGATAAAATCTTTTCATCCGCTGTCGGAACATGGGTATGAGTTCCCAATACAGCTGAAACTTTGCCGTTTAACCAGTATCCTAAAGCCTGTTTTTCAGAAGTTGCCTCGGCATGGAAATCCACAATTATAATGCCGGTTCTTTTCCTCAGCTCTTCTGCCTCCTGCATTCCGACTCTAAACGGGCACTCAATAGGGTTCATAAAAACCCTGCCCTGAAGATTTAAAATACCTATTTCTATACCGCCCTTAGTTTTTAAAACCACAGAACCGTTTCCGCTGACACCGGCAGGATAATTAGCAGGCCTGAGTAAACGGGGTTCTGTATCAATAATATTCAGAATGTCTCTTTTTGCCCAGACATGGTCTCCGGTAGTAATGCAGTCGATATGGGATGCGAGAAGTTCTTCTACCACTTTTACGGTCAGCCCGGAACCGCCCGCAGAATTCTCGGCATTGGCGATTACAAAATCTATCCCCTCTTTCTTCCTTATTCCGGGAAGAAGCTCCCCCACTATTTCTCTTCCCGCCCTGCCGACAATGTCACCGATAAACAATACTTTCATAATATACGTTTATACGTTTCCATATTCTTACGTTCATACGTTAGCACATTTCCACATTCTTCATTTCGCATATTCAACAACCCTGGTCTCCCTGATTACCATAACCTTAATCTGCCCCGGATATTCAAGTTCCTCCTCAATTTTATCCTTAACCTCGCGGGCTAAAACATAAGAATTATTGTCATTAACCTTGTCGGGATAAACCATTATTCTGATTTCCCTCCCGGCCTGAATAGCATATGATTTGTCAACGCCCTGGAAAGAGTTAGCGATATTTTCAAGATTTTCCAAACGTTTGATATAACTTTCCAGCGTTTCGCGCCGGGCACCGGGCCTGGCACCGCTGACAGCATCAGCCGCCTGAACAAGCACTGCATAAATACTCTTTTGCTCAACATCCTCATGATGAGCGGCAATTGAATTTATAATCGTCTCATTTTCACCGTATTTTTTCGCCAGGTCAGCTCCAATCTGAGTATGAGTCCCCTCCTGGTCCTGGTCTATAGATTTGCCTATGTCATGCAGCAAGCCAACGCGCCTGGCTAACTGGAAATTAAGCTTCAGCTCATTCGCCATAACACCCATCAAATAGGCAACTTCCTTGGAATGCTGAAGCACATTCTGCCCGTAACTGGTGCGGTATTTTAATTTACCAATCAGCCT
>CAZLTA010000264.1:0-1897 GCA_964562345.1 uncultured Planctomycetia bacterium | reverse complement strand
TTTTTTACTTATCGGCGTCATAGATTTGTAAAATTCTCCATTCTACCCAGTCTAAGGGAACTGAGCCTCTATATGTACGGGCGCTTGTTAAGATTTTTTCGGGGTTTTTTAAGGCTTCTAATGGTATGCGCAAAGTAATTTCATTTAGAGTACGGTCGACTTTTACAATCTCTGCCCCCAACAACCTCCTCTGATCAAAAACCTTATGGGTGGATTTTTTAAATATAATATGCAGCTTGGGCATGTTTTGGAAAGCGCAGTCTTTTCTATAACCGAAAACATACAGGGAAACCGTTACCTTCTTACCAACAGGACGTGATAACTTCAGTGTAAACACAAGCGTTTTATCCTCAAGCACAAGAAATTCTTTCTCGATACCGACAAAATCTACCCGCTCCTCATCGACCAAATCTTCAGGCAGCTGATTAAGATATTTTTGGCCGTGCTGAGAAAGAAGCCAGCCGGAATTCTTCTCTCTTAAGTTTATTACAGGAAAATCTCCAAATGATTCACTGGAACGAATAAATGATAATAAAAGTCTGGGACTTGATTTATACTGAGAGCGGTGTTTCTTAATGGCTTCCTTGTTTTTTACCGTTTCATCCGGCGTTAAATTAACTGATTTCCATGCAATTTCTCTTTCAAATAACGAAGGAGGCATCATTCTTTCAGCCGGCCGATACCCTTTAGGTTGAGGCCACTGCTTGAAATGAATCAGGTAAGGATATAACGCCGGCTTTATTTTCTCCTCAAGCTCCCAAAGCACAACACGAGTAAAAAGATACAACGCCCTGTGATCGGGATTATAATCAGCAGGGTGGGATAAAAATATCTTTGTTGGTCTGAAGTCCTGCAATATATTTTTTAAATCCTTGACTATTTCTTCTCCTTTATAGAGCGCTCCGGGACGAAAGGCATCTAAATAAGGAACTGCCTTAACCTTAGACAACATACCCATAGCAGGCAGCTGATCTCCCCAATGCGCATACCAGATTGCAAGAGTTTTAAAGTCCGGATAACCTAGAAAAATCACTTGTTCTGTTGAAAGTCCTAATACTCTTGCTGCATCAAGAGCTTCATTATGCCGAATTTCTCCCATTCTTCGAACTGCCCTGGGAATAATTACAGGATGTTTCCTATATACAAGAAATGACCATTGATTATTGTCTCCATGAGTAAGAAATACGACCTTAAGCGGTAATTTCATTTTCACAGCTTTCTGAATAATCCCGCTGCAGCCCAAGACTTCATCATCAGGATGAGGTGCTAAAATAAGTATTCGATCATCCTGTTTCAATTCTATTTGAGGAAAGATTGATTTTGCAATAGGCTCCTGAGCATTGCCGGTAACCTGCAAAGCCAATATTAATAAATTCGAAATAATAATTTTACAGACAATATCTTTTTTTCTTAAAAATAAGTTTGTAAAGTTACAGCCTTTCCCCAAAAACATATAAAATAACCTCTCTCCCCATATATGACTCCATATATGATCTCTTCTTTTTGCAAATAATGTCGAATCCCATTTTTAGAAAAAAACTTTTTGCATTCTCGGAAAAAGAGCTGAAATGTACACCCTTTACTTTTGACTGCTTCAAAAATCTCAGATATGCTTCAACCATTTTTTTTCCAATACCTTGATTTCTGTAATTTTTATCTATATTGATATGAAGCGCTGCAGGAAATTCCTTCGAAAAATCCTGCATAGAAAATTCGCCTTTCAAGAAACTCAGAAAAAGATAAAACAAGAAACGTATATTTGTTTTATGAAGCAAGGTTCCCCTGCGGCATATCTTTGCAATTAACATTGGTGCGATTTTAATATTTATCACTCGATTCATCATTGCTACATCTTTCGAACCAATCAAATATCCGATAACAGCACCTTTATCCACAG
>CAZLTA010000263.1:0-1930 GCA_964562345.1 uncultured Planctomycetia bacterium | reverse complement strand
TGCCGTGAGCGATAGAAAGCGGCCCTGTAGGGTTGGCGGATACAAACTCAACCAGAACTTTCCTCCCCCCGCCTAAATCATTGCCTGCGAAACTATCTTTCTTTTTAATTACATCTATTAAAAGTTTACGCAAATAGCCCGGAGAAAAATAAAAATTCATAAAACCGGGAAGCGCAACTTCAATCTTTTCAAAAATACCTTCAAGATTGGAACGGATTTTTTCAATAATATCATTTGCTAAATCCGCAGGTTTTTTATTCAACAGCTTGCTCAGCTTTAAAGCAATATTACTGGATAAATCCCCATAGCTTTGAGAGCGGGGAGTTGCTATTTCTACAACAACATCCCCGATTTTTAAATCCGAGACAATTTTTTGAAGTTCGATAATTAATTTGTTTTCGGCATCTAACATATTGGCAGGAGAATTATTTCAAAGATTTCAAACTTTTTCTACCGGTACATCTCGCCATAGCCTTTCCAAAGCATAAAACCTGCGTGCTTCTTCCATGAATATGTGAACTATTATATCCCCGTAATCAAGCAATATCCAGTTGGCATCGTCATATCCTTCAGAATGCCAGATTCTAACACCTTTTTTCTTTGCATTCTCAATAACGTAATCTGCTATTGCTTTGACATGACGGTAAGAATCGGCAGCACAGATGATAAAGAAATCCGCAAAATCTACCGCTTCACTCATATCCATTATCAGAATATCTTCTGCCTTTTTATCCTGGATAAGACCAGCGATAAGCTTTGCTCTCTGGGAAAACTCCACCCCCTATCCTTTCCTACTTATTTCCCAAAATGCGAAATAAAGACGTGCCGCAATCAGGGCACTTGCCTTTAAGCGCTTTTCTTCCGTTCTTCATAGTTACTTCCTGAGCATCCTGCATTTCCTTCTTGGCCTTACATTTTACGCAATATGCTTCCATTTACGCCTCCTCTCGTTTAGAAGTTAATAATCTCATGTTTTATACTATCACATTTATTCAGCATTAAGCAACAATAACTTAATATAAAATCGGGGCGGGGAGACTTGAACTCCCGACCTCCTGAACCCCATTCAGGCGCGCTAGCCAAACTGCGCTACGCCCCGGTGTAGAATTACTCTTCAGAAACCGCCTCCGGCTTCGGCTGCCTTGACATAAGTTCATTTACTGCATCATAAGGGCTTTTACCGTCATATAAAACCTGATAAACCTTTTCCGTAATAGGCATGTCAATTCCATGCTGCTTAGAAAATTCATACACGGCCTTAGCTGTATAAACACCTTCTGCTACCATATCCATTCCTTCTAAAATATCTTTTAATTTCATCCCCCTGCCAACTTTTTCTCCCAGAGACCTATTCCTGCTTTTAGGACTAAAACATGTTGTGACCATATCCCCTAATCCGCTTAAACCAAAAAAAGTTTCAGGCTCGGCTTTTAAAAATTTGCCGTACCTTATCATTTCTGCCAATCCCCGGGATAAAAGAGCAGCCTTGGCATTATTACCCAACTCCAGCCCGTCGCAAATTCCAGCTGCAACCGCAATAATATTTTTCAAAGCTCCGCCTAACTCTACACCTATAACGTCACAACTTGTATAAATACGGAAATAGGGCGTAAAGAAAAGTTCCTGAATTTTAGCCGCAGTCTCCTTACTTGAGGATGCAGCAATAGCACTGCTGGGTTTTTTATTAACCACTTCATAGGCTATCGTAGGCCCGGAAAACACACCTAAATTAATTTCACCAAGTTCTTCTGAAATTATCTCTGAGGCCCTTTTGAATTTTTCTATCTCGATTCCTTTTGTCACACTGACAAAAATTGTATCCTTATTTGCTGCCTTTATTTTTTTTACAATGCTTCTAAAATAAACAGAAGGAACAGCTATAATAATAAAATCTTTATTTTCTAAAGCCGCATTTAAAGAAGATGTAATC
>CAZLTA010000262.1:0-1936 GCA_964562345.1 uncultured Planctomycetia bacterium | reverse complement strand
CGCCGTTTAAATAAGACGTTATTTTTAAATCAGCCGGATTTATTTCCGTTTCAATCCAGGGCCCCAGGGGGCAAAAAGTATCAAATGATTTTGCACGCGTCCATTGGATATCTTTACTCTGCAAATCACGGGCAGTAACATCATTCAAACAGGTATATCCCAGAATAAAATCAAGCGCGTCCTGCTCTTCTACATTCCTGCATTGTTCTTTGATAACCAGAGCAAGCTCTGCTTCATAATCCAGCTTTTCGACGCCTTCAGGGTAGATTATTTCCTCATCAGGCCCGATAACAGAAGTTACAGGTTTAAGAAATATCACCGGCTCATCCGGAATCTTCATGCTCAGTTCTTTAGCATGGTCTATATAATTAAGCCCCGCCAAAATAATCTTGCCCCCCGCAAAAGGATGAAGCAGTTTAGTTTTATCTAACGATACGCCGGCACTGTAATCAATTTTGCCAAAAGGAGAACCTGTAATTATTTTAACTACACCGCCTTCTAAAACACCCCAGTTAGATTCATTCTGATATAAAAATCTGATTATCTTCATATTAATTTAGATCGAAATTAACCCCGAAAATCCCATAAAAGAAAGTGCCAAAAGCCCTGCTATAATCAGTGCAATGCCTGCCCCTTTTAACGGACGGGGCACATCCGCCATATCCAAATCTTCCCTGATTCCGGACATAATAAGCAAAGCAAGAGTAAAACCGCCGCCCGCCCCCAAAGCAAAAACAACGCTTTCTATAAATGAATATTCTTTCAGCACCATAAAAAGTGCCAGCCCCATAATTGCACAGTTAGTCGTAATGAGCGGCAGGTATATCCCCAGAGCCCTGTAAAGTGCAGGTGAGGTTTTTTTTACAAACATCTCAACCATCTGGACCAATGAGGCTATTACAAGTATAAATACAACATACTCTAAATACTGCAGCTGGAAAGGGACTAAAATCTTATGATAAAGAATCCATGTTGAAACCGCAGTTAAACTCATAACAAAACTCACCGCCGCACCCATTCCCAAAGCAGAGCTTATTTTACGCGAAACGCCCAGAAAAGGACAAATTCCCAAAAAGTAACTGAGTACAAAATTATTGACTACAGCAGCCGATATAAAAATAAACAGTAATTTCATTTCTTCTTTATTAACATATTCATAACCGCAGCCATAACACCCAGCCCTAAAAATGCGCCTGCAGGTAAAATCATAACCAGCGCCGGTTTATAGGAAGCTCCGAACAAATTAATTGAAAATATCGCACCGCTGCCCAGAATTTCTCTTAAGCTTCCCAGAACAAGAAGTGCTCCCGTAAAACCCAGCCCCATCCCCAGCGCATCGAAAAAAGTCCTCACAAGAGAATTCCGGGATGCAAACGCCTCGCACCTGCCCAGTATGATACAGTTAACTACTATGAGAGGGACATACGGACCCAGGGCTTTACTCAGCTGAGGGAAGTTTGCTTTCAGAAATAAATCCGCAATCGTAACAAAAGTAGCGATAACAATTGTGAAAGCGGCAATCCTGACCTGGCCGGGTATAATTTTTCTTATAATAGATACTGTAACAGATGATAATGTAAGTACGAATATAACAGCCAGCCCCATTGTTAAAGCGTTAACCGCTGAGGTTGTAACCGCCAGAGCCGGACAGAGCCCTAAAAGCTGAACCAAAACAGGATTCTGGGCGATAAAACCTTTTTGAAATTCCCGGTTTAAACTATTCTTTTGCATTTTATTTCGCCAAAGAGGCTAATTCAGTTAAAGTCCTGTTTACAATTCTAGTAACACTGGATGAAGAAATAGTTGCTCCTGTAATTGCCTGAATCTCATTATTGAGCTCGTTTTTCTTACCCTTAACGCATTGAATACGGGGCGGGAAAATAAGCCCCTTAAACTGCTCACTAAAAGATTTTTTGGAAATCTCACCTCCTAAACC
>CAZLTA010000261.1:0-1970 GCA_964562345.1 uncultured Planctomycetia bacterium | reverse complement strand
GTTCCAGGCTTGAAATTATTAAAGAGATTAAAGAACTTGTCCGCGCACAGGGTTTTGAGCCTGAAATCATAGGAGGGATATACAGCTTGCAGGGCCACCTGGCTAAACTTGTTGCTGTCAGTCTGGTAAACGGGCTCGGGAAACTGATATTGCTGTTTGCTCTTATCGGACTTTTAATTTCCCGTTCTTTGAGGATAACACTGGCATTAACATTCAGCGTAGCGCTTTTACCGGTGACAATTTTAGGGTTAATCGGGCTTTACCGTATTCCTTTGGATATTATCTCAGCCCCTGCTTCAAATATAGCTATTGCTATCGGTATTGATTCAATGATTCATATGATAAAAGCCTACCAACGCCTTGGTGATTGGCGAAAAGTCAAAGATTTGCTCTGGCAGCCGATTTTAACCGCTATGTTCGTTATCACAATCGGGTTCGGCATTTTTTCATTCTCAAGCTTTCCTCCTACCCAGCGTTTTGGCCTTGCGATTCTTATCGGCACCATATTAGCTTCATTAACAGCCCTTTTCATTATGCCGTTTTTGGTTGAAAAAATTCAGCTTGATAAAATATTTACTTTTATAAAAAGGCCGAAGATAGGGTTCAGAAGACGATTGCTGAATAACAGAACAGGAAGTACAAGAATAGCAGCTGAATAAACATACTCTTTTATTCTATATCTCTGCAGGAATATGTGGAATCGAAGCTTATTCTACGGTTAATGCTGATTATTATTCCGGGCTGAATGTGAATTTTTGGCCGGCTACAGTTGCTTCATACATCAGGCCGCCTTTAGGAAGAGTGAATATCGCCACCCCGTCGCTGTAATCGGCATCTGCTGAAGCTCCGACAGTCACAGCAACTGCAGAAGCGGTTGCCCCGAGTTCGAAATTTCCGCTTGTAAAATTATCAAGGTCTATTTTAGTTTTAAAAAATATGATTTCACTGTAGGCCTGGCCGCCCAATTGAAGGCCGATACTAATTTGTTTTAAGGAAGTTGAACCGATTATTATGCCTTTTTCAAAGACTTTTCCTTTCCCAAAAGCAGCGCCGATACCCATGCCGCCTTTGCCGACGGTTGGAAAAACTGCATAGCCGTATGCTTTATCAAAGAAACGCTTCATTGCCGAGTCGCTTTCTTTAAACTTATTAACGGTTAATTGAACATCATTTTGGATATCCTGGTCTGATTTTGCATTCCATCCTGCATAAACAGGGGTTATTATGGATACGGACGCCAGAACGAAAATACATGAAATAAGTTTTCCCATAGCTTCCTCCTTATTAAAAGGGTTATCACGATGTTTATATTAGAACATATTATTGAGAGTTTTACAAGTATAAAATGGATAGTCTAATTGGATTGCAATACTAAACAGATTTCAAAATTTATTTGGATAAAAGAGAATTTATCTTGTTTTCCAGGATGGTGCGAAATTATGCTGGTATACTTTATTGCGGCTCAATACAGGGTTGAAATAATTGGATTTCTTAAGCTGCAGCCTTGTAATATACACTGCAAGTCCTACTCCAAACCCTATGCAAATCAATCCGATAATAACTATCAGCAGGAATGCTCTATCAACTAGAGCCTCAGAAGCATTGGGCCTATGTATTAAAATGTGTTTTAAAATCTCTTTTGCGACTTCTGTTGGCTTTGTAGAGTTTATATATACAATAGTATCAGCCAGGACTAAAACAGGTACTTTTTCCCCATCTATGTCCACTGTTATCATTACAAAAACACCATTATTTCTTTGTGAAATATTGTCTCGAATCTGGCGTAAGACTTCTTCTGATATATTTACAGATTTGCTTAAGGCTGTTATTTCATCATCAGATAGGTTTTTGAATTTTTCGAGATTGTATGGTTGTATGTTTTTATTGGCGGTAAAGGTGATAAACCCTTTTTCTTCATCAATGGCTACGTAGCCTATTGGTGCACTGATACTATCAGCATTTAGCTGGGA
>CAZLTA010000260.1:0-1977 GCA_964562345.1 uncultured Planctomycetia bacterium | reverse complement strand
CTGGGGGCCACTAAATGGCAAACTATTCAAACCAATGTATTACCTTATGCGGTTGGCGGCATGCTTACAGGAACTATTTTAGGCTTAGCGCGTGCTGCAGGGGAGACAGCACCGATTCTATTTACTGGGGCAGCTTTTTTCCTTCCTCATTTGCCGAAATCTTTATTCAGTCAATTTATGGCTTTACCGTATCATTTATATATAATGTCTACTCAGCATCATGCAATAACAAAGGTTAAGCCAATTGCTTATGGGACTGCTTTGATATTAATAGTTTTGGTTTTTGCAATGAATCTATTTGCTGTAATTTTGAGATATCGTTTAAGAAAACTTAAAAGGGAATAATTATGGAAGATGTAAAGATAAAATCAGATAAATTCAGCTTTTACTATGATGGACTGAAAGCCTTGAAGGAAATATCAATAGATATCAAGAGAAATCACGTTACAGGTATAATCGGGCCTTCAGGGTGTGGAAAGTCGACTTTTTTACGCAGTATTAATCGTATGAATGATGTTATCTCAGGAACAAGAGCTGAAGGTAAAATTTTGATAGATGGTAAGAATATCTATCAGCCGGATATTGATGTTGTGGAAATAAGAAGAAAGGTTGGCATGGTTTTTCAAAAATCCAATCCCTTTCCTAAATCTATATTTGATAACGTTGCTTATGGGTTAAGGATAAATGGAATAAAAAACAAAAGTTATATCGCCCAGAAAGTTGAAAAAAGTCTTAAAGACGCTGCTTTATGGAATGAGGTAGAGGATAGATTAAATAAGAATGCCTTTGAGTTATCCGGCGGACAACAACAGAGATTATGCATTGCCAGAGCATTGGCTGTAGAACCAGAAGTTTTACTTATGGATGAGCCAGCATCAGCTTTAGACCCAACAGCAACATTAAAGATAGAAGAGCTTATTCAGGAGTTAAAAAAGAATTATACTATAGTTATTGTTACGCACAATATGCAGCAAGCGGCACGGATTTCTGATTTCACGGCTTTCTTTATGCTTGGGGAGTTGATAGAATATGATATTACAAGCAAGATGTTTACTAAACCGTCTCAGAAAATCACAGAGGATTATATAACAGGAAGATTTGGATAATTTGCACTTATCCCGAAGTTTCGGGATGTGCCCATTTAAAAGAGGTGTGAAAATGGAAAGACACTTTGATGAAGAATTGAAGAAATTAAATACCGATTTGTTAAAAATGGCAACTTTGACAGAAGAAGCAATTTATAAGTCAATAGAAGCTTTGAAAAATCAGGATAAAAAATTAGCTCAAACTGTAATTAATAAAGATTGCAAAATTGATGAGCTAGAACTTGTTATAGAAGAAAGAGCTGTTAATCTTTTGGCGCTTCGGCAGCCTATGGCTAGAGACCTTAGGTTTATCACTACGGGAATGAAAATAAATGCTGAATTAGAGAGAATAGCAGATCTTGCTGTAAATATTGCACAGAGAGTTTTTGAATTAGCAGATAAGCCTTTGCTTAAACCATTAATAGATATTCCCAAACTATCTGCTGTGGCTCGAAAAATGGTAAAAGATGCAATAGATGCTTTTGTAAATCGTGACCAGAATTTAGCAAAAAAAGTTATTCTTTCCGACCCGGAAGCTGATAATTTAAGAAATTTAGTGCAGCAGGAATTAATAAATGATTATATGGTTAAAGACAGCACAACTGTACCTCGCGCAGTTCCCCTCCTATTAGTCGCCCGCCATTTGGAGAGAATCTGTGACCATGCTACGAATATAGCTGAAGATGTAATCTATATGGTCCGAGCCAAAGTAGTGAAACATCATCTAGAAAAGCTAAAGAATAATAATGAATAAATTTTATTTATACTAATATTAAACAAGTATTTGTTTATCCAGGGTTTATTTTTGAAATGAAGGGTGAGCAAAAACCACCTTTTTAAAATTTTTCGCCCTTCGATTTCTCTTAGGATTAAAACCGCCGCCAAAAAATAA
>CAZLTA010000259.1:0-1980 GCA_964562345.1 uncultured Planctomycetia bacterium | reverse complement strand
ACCCGTGATTACACTGGCGGTGCAAGTCCACTTACAGCAGAAATTCTGTTAATTTTGGGGAGATGTGAGAAATAGGTAAAACAATTTAACGAAGTTATTTTGACCTAATCTGAGCGATACTGTTTTGATTAAGATTGCTAATATCTTTGAGGATATTGTATTATGAAAAATTGCCGGAATACCTTTATGGTATTTCAATATTTTTCATAGTTGCAAGATGCCAAAGAGATTAGTGATATTAGCAAAAGGGTATCGCTCTGGTTAGTCACTTTTCCTCAAAATTCGTGAAATTTTTGGCAAGAAATTTTGAAGCCACATTGTAACTGATAAAATTTCAATATGTTACACAGCTTCAAAAATATTCCAACTTCCTCACTTTCTTTGTTATAACCTCTTTAATTTCGGTTAAGCCGGGTATAATAATATTCCTTATTTAAATTCTTTTTCCGTGCTTTCCGCGTTTTCCGTGGTTGATATTCTTCTCTTTTTGGGTTTCGGTTAATCCGAGTTAGGTTAGAAGAAAAAGTTAAAAGTTATATATATTTATGAGGTGATGTTTATGCTCTGATATGACTTATTTACCAGGTTAACCACTCTTTTTTATTTGTGCCAGCGTCTAAATCGCGGAATATAGCAATAACTGCTTGATTACCACAATAAAGTACAGCTCTTTTCATGTAAATCAGGGATACGAGTACCGGATTAACATAATTTTCTTGCCATAAAATCAGCGGCTGGTTTCTTTGCTTTGAGGTGATGCTGATGATTAAAAGGAAAATGTCCGAATTTGTTATTGAGCTGGCAAGCCAGTTTCCCATCTTGACGATTTCTGGTCCACGCCAATCAGGTAAAACAACTCTGGCGAGAGCAGCTTTTCCTGAATATGACTATATAAACCTTGAGCATCCGGTTGCCAGAGAGTTTGCTCACAGTGATCCTGAAGGATTTCTGAATAAATATTCCGATAGGGTAATAATTGATGAATTTCAACGCGTTCCGGAACTGTCCTCCTATCTGCAGGTTCATGTAGATGAGCAGGGCAGGAATGGGATGTACATTCTCACAGGAAGTAATCAATTTGAATATATGAATACTATTTCACAATCATTAGCGGGTCGTACGGCAATTCTGAAACTACTGCCTTTTAGTTACTCTGAACTCTATAAAAATGAGATCCATAACTTGAATGGATTCCTTCAACAAGGCGGTTATCCGGGAATATTTGACCGGAAGATCAAACCGGAAATTTTTTATGCCTCCTATATCGAAACATACCTGCAAAGAGATGTCAGGCAGATAACCAATATCAAGGATCTGCTTCAATTCGAGAATTTTTTGAAATTATGTGCCGGGAGAACCGCTCAGATACTTAATTACACAAGTTTATCCAATGATGCAGGAATAGATGTTAAAACAGTTAAGAAATGGCTGTCTGTCCTTCAGGCAAGTTTTATTATCCATCTGCTCCCCCCTTATTATAATAATTTCAGTAAAAGGATAATAAAGTCTCCCAAATTGTATTTTTATGACACAGGGGTAGTATGCAATCTTCTGGGGATTACTAAGGCGGAATATCTCGAAAATCACCCTCTGAGAGGTGAAATATTCGAGACCTTTGTCTTTTCTGAATTGATTAAATCACTCTATAACCTGGGAAGACGAAGTAATCTCTATTACTGGCGGAGCACTAATAACCTGGAAGTTGACTTTCTCGCTGATAGAGGTGGTAATCTTAGCGCTATTGAAGTTAAATTTAATTTAACTCCCCAAAAAGCACTGTTCAAAAACTTGCAGGCTCTGCGAGAATTAAGTGACAGGATCAGCGACTGCTATCTTGTATATAGTGGCATTGAGATTGATAAGAGATTTAATGCGAGGCTGATTGGGTATCAGAATATTGATAAGATCAATTTGTTGTAAAAAAACTGGTCGGGATGAGAGGATTTGAACCTCCGACCTCGCGGTCCCGAACCGAGCGCG
>CAZLTA010000258.1:0-1983 GCA_964562345.1 uncultured Planctomycetia bacterium | reverse complement strand
TACCAATATCTCTATAAGCATTTTTGTTTTGTTTACTTAAATCTTCATATATAGATAAAAGTTCTTTGGGTGTAGCTCGGGTACCTTTTACTTGATAATTCCGAAAATAATGGACAATTCTCTCTACTATCTCTGCTTTCCTTCCACTTGGAGGAAGTTCATATAATTTACATAAGTTAACCAATTCACCTGTTTTTAAAATATCCAATATAGTTGAAAATGAATATCTACTATTTACAATTCTCTCAACTTTTTGATTCTTTGTCCCTGACGTCCAGAGTTTCTTTTTCGCAAGAACCTGGTATAACTGAGAATTTCTAAATTTGGACAAGACTTCCTTGAAAACTTCATCCGTAACTAAACGTGGCTCAGGTGGTTCGATGGGTACTTGTTCCTCTTCTTTTATATCTTTTCCTCTTTTTATGTGACTAATTACGGTAGGTACTAACTCATCTTTTTTATATTTGCGGGGGCATCTGCTTTTATTCGCTACCATTATCAGGTCACTTACCGTTAAAGTATTTAATAAATCAGACGGCTTTACACCTTTGTCTAAAATGCGATTGATTCTTATCTCTTGGCTTCCACTTTTTGTCAGTTCTAATCTACCCAATGCTGAATACAACTGGGAACTTGTCAAATAACTCAATAGTCTCCTATATGGTTCTGGGTCAAGCTCAATTCCCCATACCTCTTTTATCCGTTCAGCCGTTTCTTCGGGAATTAAATAATTAGTCTCATGTGTAAATATAATGCCCTCTCTTGCAAAATGGTCGATTTCTCGATTAAAGGAACTTTGACTGAATTTAAAAACTTCGAGTCGGGCTTCCAAAAGTCTATGTTCGCCTCGGGTTATGTTTAAATATTCTCTTAGGGCACTTAGAAGATTTGCCTCTGGAGGCAAAAGGTCTTCCTGAAAATCCCAGGCTGTCTTAAGCATCTTTGCGTATAAATCATACTGCTTATCTTCTTTCAAACCTTCTCCACTTCTAGCTACTTCTATAACATTCTTGATCTCTTCTTGGACGATGCCTTTTATTTCCTGAATAGGAACGGAGTAGTCTTGTCGATGTACTATAATATCTAATATTGTATAGCCTGGAGGTTTTCTGAATTGTATCTTTCTCTTTACATGGTCATAAGTAGTTAGAACCTTGCTTAACTCACCTCGAAGTATTTCTATTGGAAGGCCTACGTAATTTGCGATTTTATCCTTAGCAAGGCGATTAAGGTCAGACCTTTTATAAGAAGATAAAATATTACAGATTTTCATACTAGAACACCTCCTTTATTTTGGGTAATAAATCAAGTGGAGAAATATGTTTTTTAATTAAAAGAGTTACTTTCCCTTTATGCTTTATTTCCTTCATCTATCCCATTCAAAAATTTTAGCGCTAAATTAAGCTAATTGAATTGATTCTACATAGTTGAATCTAAAAAAGCAATGAGTAGCTCTGGAATTTCAGTTATCTGTTTTCTCTGAGACAGTTATTAAAATGCCTATTTTAAATAAATCCCACAATCCCTCAACTCTCAAGCCACCCAATCTGGCGAAACATGGGGAGACAGGTGCAGAGTGCTGAAAAAGTAAAGTTTTTTCTTCTCGAGGTAGAGAAAAAAAGTTTTGTGGAAAATGGCTGAAAAGGCAAAATGTTTCTCAAAAAGAGGCTATTTTTTAAAAAGATGAATCTTCAGTGTTGGCGAAATGACCAGCATAGCCTAACTTTGCCAAATATTCTGAACTTAATACATTCTAAATAAGTTAGGTATTGAGGCAATTTTTGGGAATATTTGAAGCATGTTTACTGGTCTGAACCCGTGAGTTCGAAAGAAAAGGAGGAGGAAGTCTCTCCTTTGCCTCTCACAGTGGTTAAAGGCCTTAACCACTGTGAAGAGACTTGTGTGAATTCAGAGTTATTTACGTTTTAATCAGATTCATTTAATAATTCCTCAATTCCTCTCCTACACTCTCCAATATCGACT
>CAZLTA010000257.1:0-2000 GCA_964562345.1 uncultured Planctomycetia bacterium | reverse complement strand
GTTAATGAGAGGCATCGGGTAAATGCCGTGGCCAGTGAATTTGTAGAACTACTCTGTTTAGAGCAGAAAAATCTTGAACTTCTGATTAAAGAAGATCCTGACCTGGGAAATAAATTATTATTAGTATTTTTAGAAAAATTATCTATAAAACTGGATAAAACCAACCGTCTATTCCAGGCGGATTATATATTGGGTAGCTCCTCCCTTTCAGATATGGATTAATTATTATCTTTTTTTTCTCTCTATTGTGTTATACTCTCTTCCCCTCTCCCTTGAGGGGAGAGGGCTAGGGTGAGGGTGATTCGTAGGGGTCGGATTCATCCGACCCGTCTGTTATTTCTGATTGCGAACATCCGCAGGGAGCGCGGCAATCTCTATTTCAATTTTCTCATTCCCGCACCCCCCTCTGTCATTCCCATGAAAATGGTAATCCTTCCCTTTCTTCTTTTTCTTTCGCATTTCTGGTTATGTTTTTAATGTTAACGAATAAATTATCTTGCAACTCGTATTTTTAATCGGTCAATTAGGCAATTGAATAATCTCGAACCTCGTATCTTGCAATTTTTCCCCCAAAAAAGAAGGATTTTCCAAAACTTTATCGAATATAAAAAAAGAGACAATGTAGAACAGGCGTCCACTCCTTTCCCGTCATTGCGAAAGATACGGTATACTACATCTCTGTTACCTTTAAAGATATATTTGGTTTCTTATTATCATTTTACGAATAAAGTGATAATAAAGGAAATCATTATTATCACTTTGAGTTAAAAATTGGCAATATTTCTATAATAATTCAATATATGATAATATGAATATCATAGAAACGGTTCTATTGTCAATGTAGAAAAATTAGATATAATTTATCAGCAATAAAGACCTTAAACGCATCTATAAATATGGAGAATCAAGCATGAAAAAAGTTATTAAAAAAAAGGTTTCATCGTTGGGCTGGGTGGTTGTGTTTCTTCTGGGCGGGCTATTGATGATCTATGGTGGGGCGCAGGATGTAACACTTTTCTTTTCGCCAGAAGGAGAATTGGCGCCGGTACCATCCTGGCACTCGGTCCCACCCATTGTAGGGCTGGTTTGTGGACTTATCGTATTAGCTTCAGCTGTTTTTAATATCCTATGGGGTTTGCGGCTGCGACGTGCCGAAAGTGTCTATGAATGTAAGCTTGCGAAACATGTAGTTATCTTCAGTGGAGTGGGGATGGTTGCTGATTGGGTCAGCGGATATTACGGCTTCGGTAGCCTGATGGCACTATTGACTGGATTATGGTTGATTCGCCGTACGTGAAGCCTGATTCCGGGAATTCCAGATAGCAGATTTTCCATGTAGGAGGTTGTGGAATTGTTAATCATATCAAATGAAATAAAAAAGGTTTATCCGGAAGCATTATTAGGCATACTGGCCATAAGGAATGTATGCAATCCTAACAAACATGAAGAACTTGATAGATGCAAACTTGGGCTTGAAAATAATTTGAGAGAGAAGTATGCTGGGTTAGATAAAGCTTATTTAAAGAATATGGAGCCGATTAAAACTTTTAGTGATTATTACAAAAGGTTTAAGAAAACATACCACGTATTATTACAATTGGAGTCAATTGTTTTTAAGAATAAATCGATTCCTAAAGTTGCCTCATTGGTTGAGGCAATGTTTATGGCTGAACTAAAGAATCTTTTACTAACCGCAGGACATGATTTAGACGCAATAGATTTACCCATTAAACTTGGTGTTTCAAGCGGTGGAGAAAAATATATTCAATTAAGCGGCTTGGAAAAAGAATTGCTCCCTAACGATATGATGGTATCTGATTTACAAGGAATAACCTCAAGTATTATATACGGACCGGATAAACGTACACAGATAAAGCCTGATACTCGGAATGTTTTATTCGTTGTATATGCGCCACCGGGAATAGAAAAATCTAAAGTATTTCAGCATCTTCAAGATATTCAAAACTATGTACATATTATTGCACCGGAGAGTGAAGTTG
>CAZLTA010000256.1:0-2001 GCA_964562345.1 uncultured Planctomycetia bacterium | reverse complement strand
CTTCTAAAGTAAAAGCATTGGGATGGGAGCCGGAGATGGATTTCAATATTGGTTTAAAGAAAACGATAGATTGGTACTGTACTCATGAAGACAGGTGGTAAAAAGCTTCCGGGTGTAAAACTTGTAATTTTTGATTTAGACGGAACTCTTGTTGATGCATACCGTGCGATAGAAACAGCTCTTAATTATACAAGGAATAGATTTAACCTTGCTAATGTCAGCTATCGTAAGGTTAAAACATCTGTAGGAAAAGGGGATAGGAATTTTATAGAGTGTTACTTCCCTCCGGAGTTAGTTAATAAAGCTCTAAAAATATACAGGGAAAAACATAAACAAACTTTATCTCAAAACACAAAACTGCTTCCCTTTTCAAAAAGCACCCTGGATTATTTAAAGCGCAAAGGTTATTCAACTGCTATAGCTACCAATAGACCTGTTGTTTTTACGGAGTTAATATTGGGTAATTTAGGTCTCGATAAATTCATTAATTATACGCTTTGCGCGGATAAAATAGGAAAATTAAAACCCTCGCCTGAAATTTTGTTTAATATTATGAAAAGGTTTAAATGCAGTCCATCCGCATCTGTTTATGTCGGAGATATGGCTATAGATATAGAAACGGCTAAAAATGCCGGTGTCAGGTGTGTGGCCGTTACAACAGGTTCCAGCAGCCTTCAGGAATTAAAAAATAAAAAGCCCTTTCTCATTCTGGAAAACCTGAAATACCTTAAAAATTTGCTTTAGTTTTTTGTTCCAAATAAATATGCTTGACAAGAAAACCCTCTTTGTTGTAATATTTAGCACTCACGATAAAAGAGTGCTAATATAGATATTTCATACGTAGTATAAAATATTCTGGTAAAGAGGCCGATATGTTAAATACTGATACAATAGAAGGAAGAAAAAAGAAGATACTTGCAGGTATTGTCAAGACTTACATAGAAACTGCCATGCCTGTTGCTTCTAAAGCTTTAGTTTCGAAATATAGGCTTGATTTTTCTCCTGCAACAGTAAGAAATATTATGGTTGAACTTGAAGAGGTGGGCTACCTTAAACATCTGCATACATCATCCGGGAGAGTTCCTACTGATAAGGGATACAGGTATTATGTGGATGCAATCATGGAAAAACAGCAGCTTGCACCTTCAGAAAAGAAAAGGATATTGATGAGGCTTATTAATGCTCAGTGGGAGGAGATGGAGAATCTCCTGGAAAATGCTTTAAGTGTAGTATCTAATTATACCAATCAAATCAGCCTTCTGGTATATTACCGGGCCCGGAATATCTATGTCGAAAAGATAGATTTGATTTACATCAATAATTTTAAAATCCTTCTTATTATCGTTGCAGACTCCGGGGATGTAATACATATTTTCATAGAAGATGAAAATCTCCCCAGGATAGAGGAATTGAGTAAATTTTTGAATTTTGTCAACAGTGAGCTGAAAGGCGAGGCTTTAAACAATATAAAGAACAAAATTAAGGTAAATCTTATATCTTCCAGCAATCCTTTTTATCATGTTTTTTCTAATCTGTTGAATCTGTTGATAGGAGCTTTAGTAAACATAGAAGATAAAGCATTTTTATACCAGGGGACAAATAAAATAATTAAATATCCGGAGTTTAATAATATAGGTGTTTTCCATAATATTATTGATATGCTGGAGAGAAAAGTAGAACTTATTAAAATTTTGGAAAGTGGTTTTAAGAATTCGGATATAACTATCTGTATCGGCAGAGAGAATCCATATCAGTGTGCACAAAGTTTTTGTATAATTTCGGCGCAGTATAAGCTCAGAGGCAGAGTTTTAGGAACTATCGGGATTTTGGGGCCGACACGCTTGCCTTACAGCAGAACAGTGTCTGTTGTAAGATACGTTTCTGAAATCCTGGGCCAGGTGTTAGAGAGCACTTTATTTTAAAGGAGAGCAATAGTTATGGTCAAGAGGAAAGGAGATTCTAAAGAGAAACACATCCAGCATCAAAATGCGCAGGATGTAA
>CAZLTA010000255.1:0-2007 GCA_964562345.1 uncultured Planctomycetia bacterium | reverse complement strand
TGAGCCCTTTATTGCTTTTGTCAAAGTTTATTTAAAATATCCCGGGATTGAATGGTTGGCGAGGATATCTATACTCGTTTTATTTGTATTTATAATCTCTTTTCTGGGATTTTTAATCAGTTTTTTGTTTTTCCGAAAGATACTTTCGGCATTAGAAAATTTATTTCTTAAATTCCCTTTTATCGGGAAAATATATAAATCGATAAAACAGATTAGCAACGCTATCGTAGGCGAAGGGAAAAATGTTTTCAAAAAGGTTGTTCTGGTCGAATATCCTGCAGACGGAAGATTTTGTATAGGTTTTCTGACTGCCCGGGCTGAGCATTTCCTTAATCAGGCATCTTCAAATGTTTTGGTTGCGGTATTTATCCCTACCACTCCTAATCCCACCAGCGGTATGCTTGTGTATTTCCCGAAGGAAACAGTTAAATATCTGGATATAAACGTAGAAGAAGGTATGAGAATTGTAATTTCCGCAGGCACTGCTGCAGTTACTGCTCATGATTGAAAAAACCAGAGGTTTTATAATTAAGAGAAAAGTTTATCGGGATACCAGCCTGTTACTTACTGTCTACACTTGTGATTTTGGCAAAATAGAAGGCATAGTTAAAGGGGTCAGAAGGATGGAAGATTACGGCAGGTATGACGGGATAATAGACCTTTTTTCTAATTATGAGGTGGTTTTTTATCCCCGAAAGTCCAGTCTTGCTCTGTTTGTTCAGTTTTATCTGATGGAGTCTTATTGGGATATTATCAATGAATATCCTAATTTCTCCATGGTTTGCTCGGGGATAGAACTACTGGATTATATAACTCAGCCTTATGAAGCCAATCTTCAGGTATACAATCTTTTAACATTTTTTCTGAATGAGTTTTCTTCCAATAAGAGAGATGTTATTTTTTATGCTTTTATAATTAAACTGTTGAAATTTTCAGGGTTCAATCCTCAAATAAACAGGTGCTTTAAGTGTCAGAATAAAATTCAATACCGGGGATATTTTTCGGTACAGGAAGGGGCACTGGTGTGTTCAAAATGCAGTCTTAAAGAGGGCAATTTAGTTCCGGTTAGTTCCGGTACGATAAAATCTATAAACTTTTTAGAAAGAGCACCTTATGCGAATATAAAAAGGCTTCTTTTGGCCAGGGAAATAAGGGAGGAACTTAGAAAAATTATTTTTGAATTTGTTTCCTATCATATCTCTTTTATTCCGCGGAGCTGGCAGAAAAATAAAGCCGGAGTTGTTTGATTTATGATAAAAGACAATTTACTTAAAAGGTCGCTTTGTATATCTATTTTTCTCCATTTTGCAATTTTTATACCCTGGGGCGGTTCTTCTTCTTTAAGAACAAAATCCCAAGAAAGCTCAACTTCATCGCCGGTTTTGGTCGCTTATGAAATAAAAGACAAAAACATTATTGAACAAAATAAATCTAAGAAAGTGGATAAAAAAGTAAAGGAAGAAGATTCCAAACAAACGGAAGAAAAAGTTGTTGTTAATCGTGAAGAGATTCCGGATTCAAAAGTTACCGAGGTTAAAAAAAATTCATATCAAGTGAAAGAAAATCAAATTGTAAGCCTTTCTGATAATGTTAATGCAGAAACTGTTCCGGAAGCTGTATTGGATTATTATAATGCGGTTAGAGAAGAGATAAAAAAGAAGGCTTTCTATTACAAGCCGCGTTTTAAAGGGAGCGGGGCTGTGACTATTCTGTTTGGTATTTCCTCTGATGGAATTTTACGAAGTATTATGATTGATGAAAATAATTCTACTAAATACGGTGCTTTGCGCAATGCAGCTTTTAAAAGTGTCAAATATGCTGCGCCTTTCCCTTCTTTCCCCGAAGAATTAAAGAGTAACGCTATTACTTGTAGCATCACTATAGAGTTTGAATTAGGGGGTAAATAATAGTGCAGGTAGTTGATAACAGAATAGATTCTGCAAAATTTTTTATGCTATAGGAAAGTATAGAATACTTTCCTATACCACTGAAAATCGTCAAAAGTCA
>CAZLTA010000254.1:0-2056 GCA_964562345.1 uncultured Planctomycetia bacterium | reverse complement strand
GGAACACATTTACAATCAATTTAACAACGCGCAGGGGGTGTGTCATAAACATCAGGCTATAAAAAGTTACAAACAAAATTAACCTCATCAGGCTTAAAACAAAGGGGCTAAAGTTTTCTGACCACGATACTGCCCGGGCTAAATCTGCATAGCCAAAAAGACTGCAGAAGTATTCATCGGACAATTGTATTTTTCTCCCGTTTTTGAAATCCGTAAAAAGCTCCGAGCCCGGGTAAGGTATGAATGGAAAAATATTGACTTCCTGCAATCCCTTAAAAGCCAGCCTTATAATTAAGGTAAAGGTTTTCAGGAAATTGCACAGTTTTTCCTGGGGTAAACCGATAATCAAATTTGCACTTAGATTCATCCCTGCATACAGGCCGTCTTCAATTAAAGCAAACATTTTATCCGGGTCTATTGTTTTATTTACACTTTCTAACACATTTTTAGACCCCGATTCAATTGCAAAATCAACCTCCCTGCAGCCTGCTTGATACATAAGATTTAAAACACTACGGTCCAGATCTTCCGTCCTTAAAGTAGGAAGCTGCCAGGTAATATTAAGGCGGCGATTTATAATTTCATCACATATCTCCACAATGTTTTTCCTGGTAACTACCGCAGTAAGGTCGGAAAAGACAAAATTATTCACCTGATAACGATTTATATAATACTGCATCTCATCTACAACCAGTCCGGCATCTCTTGCCACCCAGGGATTGCCCCACATATTAGGATTAGAACAAAAACTGCATTGGTAAGGGCATCCCCGCGTTGCAAGCATTGGAATAGTACGGCCTCGGGAGATATGATAATTCAACCCCTTAGATAGATAATTTTCAATCGGCGTTAAATCCCAGGCCGGATAAGGTATTTTATCGATATCTCTAATACGTTCTGCCCTCTGATTGAGGTGAAAATCATTGCCGTTATTGTTTCTGTAAACCAATCCGCGGACACCAGAAAGCTCTTTTTTATTCTGCAGAGCATCAAGAAGCTGCACAAAAACACCTTCCCCTTCGCCGATTACGCAGATATCAAGCTGGAGACAATCTTTCAGGCAATACTCAGCTAAAGCCGAAACATGTTCGCCTCCGGCAACCAATACGGCTTCGGGGTTAAGTCTGGCTGCATACTGGATCAATTCCCTGTGGAAAACCCAGTCCTGGGAAAACATAGAACTGAACCCGATAACATCGCAATTTCCGAGCCGTTTTTTTAACGCAGGAAAGCTCATCCCGTAAGCCGCATACTTCCCCCTTACTATCTCTGTACGTTCGATGTCCTCACCGCACATATCTATAATGTCCACATCATATCCTGCTTCACGAGTTACAGCTGCAATATAGCTGATGCCCAAAAAAGGAACCAAATGCGTCCCCATCAAACCCACGCTGTAAGCAGGAGGGCGAATTAAGCTAATTTTCATTTTATCGTTTTAAAGCAACGGTACTGCAACAATCACCGTTTTTATTCTTAAGATAAGTTGGATGACTCCACATTTCTGTTATTAAACGCTGGAGCGGCTTCTTTCTGATATTGCCAAAAGTATCGGGGAAAGCTATACAGAGTTGGATATCCCCGTAGGGTGAAACATTAAATATCTTACCGGATAAAGCCTGACAAACCTTTTTCTTGTGCTTAACAGAATAAGCTCCTTCAATAAAAGCAAAGGAAGGGTCAATATTCTCAATTACCCAGCGTTTTTCACCTTCATTAAGCTCTATCTTCTTCTTCGCAACCCATTCGCCGGAAATTATGGGGAATAATATTCTTACTGCTGATGCTTTAAGTTCACGTGATAAATCGATAATTTTGGCCAGCTCGCTTTCATCACCCGGCTGCGCAAATCCCTCTATCCTGCGCCGGGTTGCATAAGTTGATACAATACAAGTGATGCCTTCCTGATGGCAAAAAGAAATTGCTGCCACCGCTTTCTTATAAATCCCCGGCAAACCCCGCAATTCATCGTGTTCCTGTTCATCTGCGCTATCCAAGCTTACGTTTATACAGCTTATGCCTGCATCTTTTAATCTCTTCACCATATCCCAGGTTA
>CAZLTA010000253.1:0-2057 GCA_964562345.1 uncultured Planctomycetia bacterium | reverse complement strand
AGGCGGCAGAACAGTTGGTGCAGGAGTTGTCTCCGAAATAATAGAATAGAGATAATGCCGAGTGAAAAAATTACTATAGCTTGCATGAAATGTAAGGGGAGGAATTACATTACTTTTAAAAATAAAAGAAATGACCCTGACAGATTGGAACTGAAGAAATATTGCAAATCTTGCAGACAGCATACACAGCATAAAGAAACAAAATAAAAATAGCAGTTAGGTGTGTTTCTTAAGCCAGAAAATAGGCCTGTAGCTCTAATTGGCTAGAGCGCCGGACTCCAAATCCGGATGTTGGGGGTTCGACTCCCTCCAGGCCTGTAGAAGATAAAGTAGTTTAAACTGCTGATTTTTTATTAGGAGATAAGGGCGAAATGTTTCAAAAGGTGTCTATGTTTTTCCAGGGAATGAAGCTGGAAATGAAGAAGGTTACCTGGTCCAGCAAAAACGAACTTATCGCTGCGACTACTGTAACATTCTTTTTTGTAGCTATTCTGGCAGTGTATATAGGAATGGTTGATCTTTTATTGTCAAAGCTAATAACTTTATTGCTCAAGTAAAATGCAGTGGTATATCTTACAAACTCAAACTGGGCAGGAATATAGAGCAAAACAGATATTGGAAAATATTATCAAAGAAAAAGGGCTGGAAAATGCTATAAAAGAGGTATTTGTTCCTACAGAGAAAGTGACGGAGGTTAAGTCCGGCAGGAAAAAAATTTCGGAGAGAAAATTTTATCCTGGATATGTTTTGATAAATATGGATATGTCCGATGATACCTGGCTTATGGTGCGTAATGCTCCTGGTATAATTAGATTTTTAAGTTCTGGTGAGAAACCAGTGCCGCTTGAAGAAGAAGATGTTTTGAAAATTAAGCAGCAAAGCGAAGAGAGAATTGAACAGCCCCGTCCTAAAGTTGTATTTGATAAAGGGGAAACTGTAAGGGTTGTTGAGGGTCCGTTTACGAATTTTAATGGTAAAGTGGAAGAAGTAAGTTTGGATAAAGGTAAAATCAAAGCTCTGCTTACTATATTCGGAAGACAAACCCCTGTGGAACTTGAATTTTGGCAGGTGGAAAGGATTTAAAAATGGCAAAAAAACCTCTACTCGTAAAAATTAAGCTTTATTGTCCTGGAGGGCAGGCCAATCCGTCTCCTCCTGTGGGGCCTGCGTTGGGCCAGCATGGAGTCAATATTATGGAGTTTTGAAAGTCTTTCAATGAGAAAACTAAAGACAAAATCGGTCTTATTCTGCCGGTTGAAATAGATGTTTATGAAGATAGAAGTTTTAGTTTTATTGTTAAACAGCCTCCTGTTTCTATTCTTTTGAAACAGGCTTGCGGGCTTGCTAAAGGTTCCGGGGTGCCTAATCGTGAAAAGGTAGGCAGTATTACGAAAGAAAAAGTAAGAGAGATAGCTAAAGAAAAAATGCCGGATCTGAATACGCTCAATTTAGAAAATGCTATGAGAATTGTAGAAGGAACAGCCAGAAGCATGGGAATAGAAATAACAGGGGATGAAAATGGTTAAGATTGGAAAAAGATACAAAACTGCTGAAAACATAATTGATAGGGGGAAAGAATATGCTATTGAGGAAGCTGTTGGTATTTTAAAAGAATTTCCTCCTGCAAAGTTTGATGAAACTGTGGAGGTTTCCTGCAAATTGAATGTTGACCCTAAAAAGAGCGACCAAATAGTCAGGGGCTCAGTTGTTATGCCAAACGGACTCGGCAAGGATGTCAGAGTGCTGGTTTTTTGTAAGAGTGAAAAGGAGAAAGAAGCTCGTGATGCCGGTGCTGATTTTGTCGGTTCAGGAGATTTAGTTGAGAAAATTAAATCCGGCTGGCTGGATTTTGATGTTGTTATTACGACTCCGGATATGATGCGGGAAGTTGGGAAAATCGGAAAAATTTTAGGCCCTCGCGGCTTGATGCCGAGCCCTAAAAACGGGACGGTTACTGAGCAGATATCGCGTGTGGTAAAGGAGTCGAAATCGGGCAAGCTGGACTTCAAAATGGACCGTACGGGTAATATAAATGCCGGGGTTGGTAAAGTTTCTTT
>CAZLTA010000252.1:0-2061 GCA_964562345.1 uncultured Planctomycetia bacterium | reverse complement strand
CTACGGTGCCCAGAGGGGTTAAAATCCCGGCAAAAATACCCACAACAATAATCACTACAATCAGCTCCAATAAGGTAAAAGAACTTTGGCGCGTTTTCACATTTTCAAGTTTAAAGTTCATTTTTTCCTCCTTTTATATTATCACATTCACACATTATTTCCTTTTATATTTTTCTATAAACGCTCTTTAATTCTTATAGACACTTTCTCATATACTTCTTTTCTATGGCCTATTTTTAAAATAATAATATCATCCTCTTTCATTTTATAAATTACTCTATAATCTTCTATTCTTAATTTCCTATAACTTCCTTACATTGTCAATACAGGGACAGCAACAGTTTTGATTCCTTTATGCGTAGACATAGCTAATTTTTCTAACTTTTTGGCAATATTTGCTCTTAGAAATTTCTCACTACATTGAACACATACTCCTAAAGGTACATCCTCCATAATAAAGAGCTGCCCATAATAGCGATAATCAAGTCTTTCTTTTTGTTCGATTACTTTTCCGCCGCAGTAAATACAGTCACCGTAAGAATTCTTCATTTCTTACCCCTTTCTGTCGGACTTTTCCATCTTGGTAAAGCTGGTATATAAACCGTAATTATTACTAATCGCCCTAACTTATTTTTACCACAGACTATATGTATTGGCTTCTTATAACCCTCGCCATAAATTAGACAGTAAGAACCGCGAGAATGCTCAGGTATTCCTCTAAAACCTCCCCTCCTATAATCGCTTTTTCAACCTCCTGGATTTCTAAATTATCACTTCGTCTTTCCTGATCAGCATGTAAAGTCCAAATATACTCTTCTTTTTCTATCCTTTGTTTAATCCAACTTATTTTTAATTCCATATCTTCTGTTTGATTAGCAATTCTAATTTTCCTTTACTGCTTTTTCAATAGCAAAATGCACCTGACCCCATTTTAAGTGTTACTTTTTATTGGGCCTGGTATATATCATCGTCATCTGTATCTACACGGTCATTATCTACGCGATTTGGGCCATAGCTATAAAATTCATCGTTAAATAAATCCCAGGCATATTCTGTTTCCCACTCATCATATTTATATGCCCAGTCAGTTAAATAAACCCCTCTTAAATATTCCTGGAAGACATCAGTTGAAGGCAAGGCACGAGACCAGATGCGGACTTCGTCAATGGAGCCGTTGAAATAGTCATAACCCAAAACCTTCGCTATTACAGCATCATATCCATTGCTGTTTATATCTATAGCACTCGCCCCTGAAATAGAACCTTTTAAGGAACCATCGAGATATATCCTTAAAATATCGCCTTCTCGCAGACAAACAAGATGGTGCCAAGTATTGTGTGAAAAAGCACCGGAGTATAGCGTCACAGATGCTGTTCCATTACCAATTCTTATTCTGTATTGTCCACTATTCTCGATAATACCCCAACCATTAGCACTACCAACATCATTCGTTTTTGCAATTATAGGTGGCGCAGCAAGAGTACCTGGATCTTTAACCCAAACTTCAATACTAAAATCACCTGTCCCAAAATCTAAACTACTATTGCTCCCACAATTTACATAATCATCCGTACCATCAAAATCACCGCATCTGCCGAGCTTGCTTGTAGAAACAGTAGTCACCCCTCCATATGCAGTACCGTCATTAGACCCTTGAGAATCTACTGCATCAGGAGCTACTCCATCCCAGCTTGCTTCATCCATCTTCCACCAGCTGATGAGTCCAGTAGTATCAGCTCCGTAACTCTGAAATAAATTGTCTATCCCAAACCCCGCAGGCGGCCAAGGATGACTGGCACCGGCATTTGTATATCTCGTTTCTAATTCATCTTTTTTGGCATTTATATATGCCAGCTCCTCTTTAGTCTTTCTTGTTTTCTCCTCATTTATATCATCGGCATAAATAGTTATCGTAATATCATCTCCCCCTCCTGATACCCTATTTAATCCGTAACTTGTAAGAGAGCAGTCGGTATCGCCGGCAGTATAATTATAGACATAATTCGTCTTCCAGGCATCCTGAGTATATCCGTTATCATCGTATGAATCCTGGATATAAGG
>CAZLTA010000251.1:0-2073 GCA_964562345.1 uncultured Planctomycetia bacterium | reverse complement strand
GAAATCTGAAAGATTTCGGGGACTAGTCCTGCTAAATTCTACGAATTTTGCAGGGTAGCAAGATTATAATCTATCGGCCCTTCGGGCGGATATTTCATGATATTTATGAAATATCCGGGTTAGAATGTTGAAACGTGTAAATGCTTAATGCCTGAGACTATATTATGAAATGTCCCTACTGCGGCCATAAAGAAGACAAGGTTATTGATTCCAGAGGCAGTTCTGAGGAAACCGTTATCAGAAGGCGCCGGGAGTGTTTAAAATGCAGCCGCCGTTTTACAACCTATGAAAAAATAGAACATATTCCTTTGATGGTGATAAAGAAAGACGGCCGTAGGGAGAAATTTGAGAGAGCGAAGATTCTAACCGGGTTAAAAAAGGCATCTGAGAAAAGGCCTCTCAGTATGGAGAAACTGGAGCATATTGTAAAAAAGGTTGAAGAGGAACTGGAGGCGAAAAACCAGCAGGAGATTTCCTCATCTGCTATCGGGAAACTGATAATGAAGCGTTTGCATAAATTGGATCAGGTTGCCTATGTCAGGTTTGCTTCTGTTTATAAAGAATTTAAGGATATAGAGGAGTTTAAGGGGGCGCTGGATAAATTGCTAAAGAAGCGTTAATATGTATGTTATTGGCGCGGCATTTTGAAATAATCAGGAGCAAAAATATTTTTTAACAAAGTAATAGTATTATTACTAAATACTTCATTGGCCTGGAGTATAATTTCTGTTGACGGCTCAATTAGTTCAAGGCGATACTTTTTTCCTGCTTCTTAGCCCGCATATTTCATAAAATACATAAAACAGCAACAATGCGGGCTGCCCGTAGGGCGTCCTTTAGGGCTGCGAAGCGTCCTTTAGGGTTACCTCGACAACAAGATTATAATCTGTCGACCCTTTGCCCTCTGCAATTTGTAAAATTGCGAGGATTTAGTCCCGGAAATCTTACAAATTTCTCGGGAGGCGAACATTTCATGATATTCATGAAATGTTCGGGTTAACTTTACAAAATGGGTTAAATTTGTTTGGCGAAGCAGGATAGCAAGGATTTATTATCTATATTTTCTTAAGTAACTTATAATATCTTTGTGATTTCCTACCAGCACTAAATATAAAATATCTTGTTCTAATTTGAGAATTATCCTTAACCGAATATCTACTCTTATCTCGTACTTATTTTTGTTTATTTTTTTGAAACCTAATCCTGCAGGGAGAGTTCCATCGGTTAAAAATTTATTAATATTATTAAGGGCCTTCTTAACTTTTTCTTTATCTATATGGGATAGTTTTTTAAGAGTATGTTCAAAAGAAGGAAGGATTTTTATTATTTTCAATTTCTATGATATTTTATTGATATAGTGTGAGAATTCTTTGTCAGGTTTAATAGTTTTTGCTCTCTTCTTTTCTTTTTCCACAATTTTATCTACTGCTTTCAGCTCTTTTTGAGTGTATCTGGGTTTAATTTCGACAGGAATAAGTTTTATAAAATTTGTTCCGACATCTACCTGAAACAGCTCATTTTGTTTGAGATGCAAACGTTTGATGATTTCTTTAGGAATAGTTACTTGGTTCTTTGTTTTAAGCCGGGTAATAACCATAATTTTCACCTCCGAAATAAATATAACATATGTAAGAAAGTATGTCAAGTTAGAATTTCTAACCAACCTATGGCAAACGGGTGCTGTTGGGTCTTTTTGTTTTTCTGCCTTTAGTATTTTGCGATTTTGTATAGAGATAGGTTTTTACACAAACACATTAAGAGATATTTCTTTAAATAGTAAGTATGGTTTTCAGTAGAGCAGGAAGGTGAATTAAAAAGCTCATATTTTGATAAAAAAACGAAGATGTATGTTACAAAATGTCCTCTTTTTTCAGGTTGCCTATGTCAGGTTTGCTTCTGTTTATAAAGAATTTAAGGATATAGAAGAATTTAAAGGGGCGCTGGATAAATTGCTGAAGAAGCGTTAATTAATATACGTTATTGACGAGGCATTTTAAAATATATTTCCAAATCCGCCCGTTCTTTAAGCTGATTGAACCAGTCGTTTAAATGCTGTTTCTTCTTTTCATCCAG
>CAZLTA010000250.1:0-2084 GCA_964562345.1 uncultured Planctomycetia bacterium | reverse complement strand
AGATAACATTTCAGAGATATTGCTTCAGCGGTGTTGTCAGCCATTATTTGAGTGGGATAATTTTACTAAATGGATTATCCCGCAGAAATTTACTGTGTCTAAAAAACTAAAGGTTTCAAAATATTTCGATGAAAAGATTAGAGCCATTGAATCCAAGAATGACATTCCACAGAAGATAAGCCAGATTCTTAGTATAGGTCATAAATACCGAAATGACATATACCATAGAGATAAACATAATGAAAATACAATAGGAGTTATAACTAAGGTCTTTTTTATATCGGTGTGTGACTTTTTTGCAAAAATGGGTGGTGGTTTTGCAGGGCTTACCATAGGTGGATACAATAAGCCTGTTGATTGGCTGGCAAATTATGGGCTTAATAAATCACTTATCAATTTTTCCGAGGCCTCATATATCATCGCTAATATGTTCAAAAGTAGGGTTGATTTAAAAATATCAGTCGCGGCAGAGATTTTAACTAAAGATATTCTTAAGCGGATTGATGATATAAAACAGTTAGTAAATAAAGAATTGCCATGGAAGTCCCCTGAGCAAATTAATCCAATAATTAAATGGTTTGAGTTTAAAGAAAAATACCCAGAGATAGAAGATCAATTGTCCGAGAATTATAGAAAATACTGTTATAAAATAGGTAAAGGGGAGGCCATAGATATCACACTTGAAAAATTCAAGGAATTAGAAGAAAAATTTCGTCAAGGATATTATAAAAAGGTTGAAGAATATCAGCCAAAAATAAACTATTCGTTAATAGCAAGTGTTGCAGAAAACGCGCAGGCATTAAAGGAAAATAAAAAAATTAGTAGCTTGATTTGTAAATATTATGACTTAGATAAAGTGCTATCTGAGTTAGAGAAGTATTTAGATTTAGCTGAAGCAGAATGGGATAGAGTAGTTCAACAAGAAACAGATATTCGTCGAGGAAAGTAGAGGATTTCAGGGGAAAAGAGGGAAAAAGAGAATTGAAGAGAAGTGGAGAAGAGAGAGAAACAGAAGAGAAAGAAGAAAGAAAGGCGTTAAAGAGAAGAAAAAGATTTGAAGATGAGAGAGAGTTGAAAGCTTAGTGGTAAGAATAGATTCCAAATGTAATTTCAAATGTAGAGTAAATGGGATGCTCTGGGGGAGTAAATGCATTTAAGAAAATTGTGCCACTATGCCCATGATTCCCACTGGTAAATAAACTATTGAATGCAAAAATCTTAGGAAAATAGTGGCAACTGGGAGCCAAGAGAATCTCCGGGAGACCCGACAATCTCCGGCATCCCTAGGAAGTCGTTTTTTATCCTCTCCCCGAGTAACAGGTAAACGCCCTTTACCGTAAAAATTGCTGTTAACAGAGGTACACTAGTCCCGGGATTACCGATACAAAACCGAAACAAGCTAATGAGAAAATAGTTTACAGGGGTAAAGGTGAAAATTGTGGTGAAAATACCTAAGGTAAGCTATAGGGTCAACGTGCGATCGGACTGACACGGGTAGAGCAGGCCTGGTGTTTCTCAGGGATAACAGGGAAAGAGGGATACTGGGAGTAATAGCGGGCTATATACCTATACAGGCTCTATTGAGATCGGGTGCCAGAAGGGCTTGCATAAGGTTGCATTAAGGTGTCTAGCTTAGGTTCGGGGGGTGATTAGAGTACCCGAGGGCTGGTGTGCGGAAAATTGTGGCGGATATCCCGAAGGAAAGTCCCAGAGATTTACGTACACACATGGAATTGAATCCTTGGGTAGGATAAAAAATTTCCCGTTCCAAATGTATCAAACATCCGAGCGAGGAGAGAAAATTGATTAAACATATAGAACGAGCTGATAAATGGATAGAAAGAATAGAGGTCACCCTTGTCCCTCTGAGCTTAAAGCCCGGATTGCAGAGTGGGTCGATTATTACAACAACCATCGTTACCACGAGGCTATAGATAACGTCACTCCTCATGATAGATATCTAGGCCTAGACAGGACGATCCTCAAGCATAGGGAAAAGACTAAAGCCGAAACTATACGGCTAAGGAGAAAACTATATCAAAGCCTATCACTTAAAAACTTGATAAAAAGCTTAAATTAGATGT
>CAZLTA010000249.1:0-2085 GCA_964562345.1 uncultured Planctomycetia bacterium | reverse complement strand
AGCAAAGAAAGGAAGTTATTTTATCTTATTTTTTGGGGGGGGAATCCAAAATAAATGATTATTCTGAAAGGAAGAAAAAACAAGTAAAGACAAGGAAAATAAAATAACAGGAATTTTTAATCTACGCAATTCTTCTTTTTATATTCGAGGGAGGGAGGGTAGGGTTCTCTGGAGATTTGATGCTGAAAAAAGAATAATTGGGGGTATCCCCTATTAATGTAGCCAAGTCCAATATTAATTCCTACTCCAGCTATAATTCCTGCAAAAACTCCGAAAAAAACATTCCAAAATGTCATGATTTGCCTCCTCCTGCGTCTAATAAAGGAATTCTATATAATCATCCCCCTGAAAGCAAAAACTTAGGATCTCTGGCTTTCAATAACCTCAAATTAAATACAAAGAAAGTGATGAACTGAAATTTATCTTATGCCGCCCCCAATACAATATTCACCGTTATCATATCCCTCTAAATGAGCTTGTTCTAAGGTATCAGGAGAAAAAATCTTAACATGTCCAGCAGCAATTATTTCATCAATTTGGCACTGAGGCTTTTCATTATCCAGATCATGGACTTCCATCTTATTAGTATTCCCGCAATACCTGCTGCCATGTAATGGTGGGCCATATCTTCTTATCATAATATCCCTCCTCTTTTATTTTTTATTTACACCTCGGAGGCTTGCACCTCGAGCAAGGTGTATATCCTCTCGCACATGCCTCTTTTAATAAGATAGGGATTTTACTTCGTCTTAAATAAGAGCAAGAACCTCTGTGATATTTCTTTCCTGTTTTAGTTATATAAACTGTTATGCTGACAGAAGTATCAATTGCCTTAGGCTTCTCGACTTTTAATGTCGGTGGCCTACAGACAGAGCAGGGTGTATATCCCCTTTGAATAGCCTCTTTAAGAGTAATAGGAATCTTACTTTTACTCAAATACCTGCAATCAGCCGTATGATATTTTTTCCCGGTTCTAGTTATATAAACTACAGTGTCTTCATTTACTTCCTGATCCTTTTCTTCTCTAGGTGCCCAAAGGCCTTTCTCATTCTCCCTTGCTTCTTTCTCATATTGCCTGAATTCTTCAAGATATTTAAAAGGAAATATTGTATAAGCAAATCCGTAACCTTGCTTTATCAATTCAGCATTGAGGAAAGTGCCGTCTTCCAAATAAACATAGGCCAGAGTTCTTCCATATTTGTCTATTTTATTCTGGTCATATTCAAGCCTTACTTTAACGCCTTCAACTAAGTTTCTGGTAAACTCAGAGGCTTCTTTACCAAAATACTGAACCGGCTTTCTCGGGTCTTTTGTCTCAGGAGTATCAACCCCAATAAGCCTTACTTTCTCATTGCCATCTAAAACAATAGTGTCTCCGTCAACTACTCGTATACATTCTCGCCAGGTTTGAGATTGTATCCCAGCAATTAGAATTAAAGAAAAAAGAATAAGACCTAAAACTTTAATCTTGCCTTTCATTGATCCCTACCGCTGTTTTTTATGGTTCTATTTTATGCCCCATAAACGCCTCTGTCAAATAAACTGCCATCAAACGCTCTTGACCCTTAGTGATCTGTACTCTCTACCCCTGATAGCACTGCCTGTCTAAGGCATGATCCTCTTGCCCGACTGCTGGGCCTAAATAGCCTAAATAGGCAATACAGCCTGATATAATAGAGAGACATTGGAAACAACCCCTTGTGTGCTTGCCTGTGTCGCCCGATCTATTACGGAGAGCTATTGTAACTACATTGAGAAACAATTTTCCATTGAGAAACCCTTGTAGATACGAAGATAAACTTGAAAAAACATAGGATTCTCGCAATATGCCACACCTCTATGGCCTTCCCAGAAGGAGGATTGTTTAAAATATGGGGTTTTTAAGAGGGTAGGTAAAAAAACGCCCTAATACTGGAAGGCATTAAGTAATTAAATTTTTTTCAACAGAATTGTCAAAATTGTAATGAATTGTTTTAGAATAACCCTTTCATTCCGGTTGCATCTTAGAATATCGGCATGAATTGCATATTTCATCTAATTTTTTTTGTTCTTTTCCTAATACTGGTGGCCATAATGGTATATTTT
>CAZLTA010000248.1:0-2092 GCA_964562345.1 uncultured Planctomycetia bacterium | reverse complement strand
AGATATTTACCCGTTATCTTCATGATCCTGAAAAACCAAATAGTCTGAGCAATAATAAAGTCTTTCCCATTTTTGGATACTTTATTTTACCATTGAATAAATTAGTAATCACAGGCTAATAACAAACTATAATTCCGGTAACAAATTACAATTCCGGCAGTAGTTTTATAAGAGGAAAATGTTATTCTTTCGACAATCTTCTGTCATAGCATCAGGCCATATACTTGACTGGATTTCCCCGATATGGGCTTTTCTCAGGAAAAGCATACAGAGCCTTGACTGTCCGATACCGCCGCCAATAGTGAGAGGTAATTCCCCCTTGAGTAATTTTTTATGGAAGAACAATTCCTTTCTTTCAGTTGTTCCAGTCATCTCCAATTGTTTTTCGAGCACCTGTTGATCCACACGGATTCCCATCGAAGATATCTCAAATGCCTTTTCTAAAACAGGATACCAGACAATAATATCCCCATTCAGCCCTAGTCCTTTTTCTGTGGGGGTTGTCCAATCATCGTAATCAGGGGCCCTGCCATCGTGAGGATATCCATTTTCTAAGGGGGCTCCGATTCCAATGATGAAAACTGCACCATATTCTTTGCAAATAGCATATTCCCTTTCTATTGGGGTGAAATGAGGATATATTTTCTCCAGCTCTTCTGAATGAAAAAAATATATTTCTTCAGGAAGAATAGGTTTGATTTCAGGATATTGTTTATTGATAATGTATTCTGTCCTTTTCAATACCTGATAAATTTTTCTGACAATATTTATCAAAAACTCTAAATTTCTCTCCTCTTTTGAAATGACCTTTTCCCAGTCCCACTGGTCAACATATAGAGAATGTAAATCGTCAAGTATCTCATCAGGTCGGATGGCATTCATATCTGTATAAATACCTTCTCCTGGATTCATTTTTAAATTGGCAAGGGTTAGCCTTTTCCATTTCGCCAATGACTGGACGATTTCAGCCTTCGTATTGTTCATATTCTTTATGTAGAAAGAAATTGGCCGTTCTACCCCTTTTAGATCATCATTAATACCTGTACCCGCTTTAACAAATAAAGGAGCTGTTACTCGCTCCAAATTCAATGCTTCTGCCAGATTTATTTGAAAAAAATCTTTGATAAGTTTAATCGCCTTTTCTGTCTCTTTAACATCCAGAATAGATTGATGATTTTCTGGAATTCTGCACTCTTTACTCATTATTTTTCTCCATAAATATTTTGAGTTGAAATAAGGAAGGTGGTTAGGTTTGAAGATGCTATTGGGCGGTAGGAACCACCCAATTATTATTCTGATTGTTATTGATTACAAGGATGCTAACTCTAGCAATTGAAAGATCCTTCCTTGTAAGCATGTCCCGATTATAACCATTTTCTACCTGTTGTCAAATCATTTTATGGAAGCTCAAAATCACCATCTCATTTTTGGGACTATATAGTTAGATATTTCTCGATATTTTTGGGCACAATTTTTAAAATATTAAAATTTTTTAATCTTTATTTAATCTTCATTTAATTATTTCCAGCTATAATCTCTTTCTATTTCTTGATTAAAAAGGAAAAAAGTGGATGGTTCACAAAAAAACTATACACCGCAGAAACTTTATAAAAAAATCAAAACAAGAGAAAGGAGAAATATAATGAAGAAAAGCTTCTTGTTAACAATCTTTATGCTGACTGTTGGTTTTTTTATTTACATTACAAATATTTATTCTGAAAATAAACAGGTCAGTATTGAAGGATTAAAAGAAAAGGCTCTAAAAGTTTTCATAGACTGCAGGCGCTACGACATGGATTATATTCGAACGGAAATTACCTATGTCAATTATGTCCGGGACCGCAAAGAAGCCGATGTCCATGTCCTTGTAACAGAGCAGAGAACAGGAAGCGGCGGTCAGGAATATACGTTTGCCTTTATCGGACTAAAAAAGATCACCGGATTGGACAATACTCTGATCTACGCCTCCGGACCGAACGATACGGGGGATGAAATCAGACGGGCTCAGGTCGAGGTTTTAAAAAGAGCCTGATGGAAGATGTCGATGAGACTCTTCGTGAAATTGCCATTAAAGTCAACAACACATATCGGA
>CAZLTA010000247.1:0-2095 GCA_964562345.1 uncultured Planctomycetia bacterium | reverse complement strand
TTAAATTAGAAGGTATAGTTCTGCCCCAAATATCCATAAATGGAATGGTTGCTACCCCGCCCATAAAAGTGAATAAAAAAAGGAGTAAAAATAATGCCGCTAAAGTTAAACCTGAATTACTTCCTGCAAACAGATATGTAATCAATGCCAGCAATCCCCAGCACAATGCCCTGACTGTAATTGCAAATCTTAAAATAGGCCTTTTATAAATTCTATGCTCTATTTTACTGGCAACAAACAACTGAGGCAAAATATTTCCCAAGCTTCCTATTTCACCTATAATACTTGAAGATAATCCAATTAAAATCTTAGACGAGGTGAAATTAACCAAAAATGCAGGTAAAACTGTCGTCGAACTGCCAAAAGCAATACCTCCGCTGTAAAATATGCCATGCAAAAGCCCCATTATAAAATTGAATTTTGAAACTGATTTTTCCTTTCTATCCATAATATTTAATTAAAGTATCAGGCTGGAATTTAAATTATGCGCTTAGAATAAATTCACCTTCTGCCTCCGCCGCCTCTACCGCCGCCTCTACCGTCACGAGGCCCTCTTCCTAAACCACGTCCCATACCTTTACCCATTCCCCTGCCCATTCCTCCTCCCATTCCAAAACCAGTATTAGGATTTGGATTTAAATTCGGAATTCCAGGCATCGAAACTCCCTTCTGCCCTGCACCTGTTCCAGGAGATATTGCCCCCTGAGGACAAACCTGGGCGCACCTTCCGCAATCCACACAACTCGCAGCATCTATTTTGGCTTTGTCATCAAGCATTGATATTGCCCCTGCCGGGCAAACATTCACACAAACAGCGCATCCTACGCATTTTTCTTCATCTACCTTAAACATCTCATACCTCCTTTTTTAAAAAGCATGCTGACTTTAACCACTTTTTATTAAATTCAGAATATACCCTTTAGTATAATAATCATCATGCAAGAGTTCTTTTAAAAACTTATCCTGCAGATAAAATCCGCACTCTTCTATTTCTTTTTTAATATTATCCAATTCCATTCCAGCTAATTCCATTAAAGGAAAATCTTTCTTATAATGCTTGGGATAGACAGAGAAAATCCCTCCGGATTTTAATACCCTGTGAATTTCCCGATAAATCTTTTCCCTATTTTTTTCATAGTGAATAACATCAAAACATAAAGCCATATCTACAGAATTATTTTCTAAAGATAACTTCGTATCTCCATTTATCAATTTTATATTCCCTAACCCAAATTGCTCTGCCGCCTCTTTTATTTTATCCAAAGCATTCTTATCTTTATCAAAGGCATAAACTTTACCTTTACTTCCCGCCACTTTTGCTGCCGGAATTGTGTAATGACCGTCTCCTGAACCAAAATCCAGAATAAAATCAGAACTTTTCATTCCAATACTTTTTAAAAACAACTCGCCATCTTTTTTAATCCATTCCTCAACATCACTCATTGTTCACCCCCGCCAATCCTCCTGAGCTATCTTCGTAAATCTTTCGCGTTCATCTTTATCCATTTCTTCTATATCTATTTCAACTCTTACGTTTTCGTCTTCTCTTTTTACTGCAGATTCAATATCCTTTATCAAATAATCTTTAATAGGGATATCCAGCATCGGAACTTTCAAAGTAAGAGCAACTTTACCTTCCTGGATATCTATGTTCTTAACCATCCCCAAGTCAAAAAGCGTACGGGTAATTTCAGGATGCTCAATTCTTTTTAAAGCTGTCTCAATATTACGTTTTATATCTTCCATCTTTAAATACCTCCTCTACATTTTCCCTGATTATCTCTGATAAGGTTTTTCTAATGTACTTTTTTCCAACACCTTTATAATATTCTTTATAAAACCGGGATTTTTCAAATAATAACATTTTCTTTTCCGAAAATTTTAATCCATTCTGAAAGATCGTCACAATACGTAAGCCTTGACCAAAAATTTGCATTCATTTTTAAAAATTCATTAAAAGTCAGGGAATACCCCGTAGAGACTCTTTGAGCATATGCACTCTCAAAATACTGGTCCTGTCTTCGGAGATAGATAATTATAATTAGTTTAAATGTTACCCCATTTATTGATGAAAAATAAGAATGTACGTCGTTAT
>CAZLTA010000246.1:0-2110 GCA_964562345.1 uncultured Planctomycetia bacterium | reverse complement strand
GAAATCAAACCAGGGGGGACAAGTCCCCCTTGATTTCTCCGAAATCAAACCAGGGGGGATACATTTCATTACCCCCTGCAGATTTCTTTGAAATCTATGCGCTGGGGATACATTTCATTACCCCAAGCGGCCCCAACGGGATTTGAACCCGTGTCACCGGAATGAGAATCCGATATCCTAGACCGGGCTAGACGATAGGGCCATTTTCTTTTAAGGTTTATATATATTACAAAATGGGACAAATTTCAAGCTATATATTAAGAAAATATATGAGGAAAATGCAGTTTTAATATCCTTAATTGATTTAACTGCTGCCCGAAAGAGAAATCTATCTCCCGCCAACACGGCCTGATGCAGCCTGCACAATTATCAATTAATTCCGTTATTTTTTTATTTTTATAACCTCTGAATCTATGACAGGAACCAAAAGTCCCGTCAGGAGAAATAGAAAAATAGAGCCTTCCTGCATAACAGTGGGGATTTTTCATAACACCCTTGAAATAGTCCTTAGAAAACTCTACGAACCTACTGCTGTTAAATATCACCCTGCGTTTTTGCAGCAAAATATCATAAACATAATCAATATCTTGATAATCTTTTTCTCTAAATTCAAACTCAGATTCCGGATTTTCAATCGGTATCAAAGAAACCATAAAGTTATATTCTCTTGCAAATTCTATAATCTCCGGCAATTCTTTTAAATTTAACCGTGACACTACAACATTTAACAGTTTAAGTCCTTTTTTAAAATATCGGCTGCTCAATTCTATAGAATTGAGAACGGTTTTCAAACAATTCTGACCGGTTATAAAAGCATATTTCTCTTCATCAAGGGTGTCTAAAGAGATAGAAATCCCTTTTAATCCGGATTTACAGATGTCCATAATAACGCTTCTGTTTAATAAAATTGCATTGGTAAGCAACCTCACTTTCATGCTTTCTCCCCTAAATATCCGTATAATCTCCACAATATCTTCTCTCAATAAAGGTTCTCCTCCACCTATGCTTGCATACAGAATTCCCATATTTGATAATTTCCCAGCCAAATCTTTTATTTCATTTATAGAAAGTTCATTTTCGAATTTATCTTCTGTAACTTTACACATTCTGCAGTTCAAATTACAGCGGTGTGTAATTCCATAATGGACGTATACCGGCATTGGCCATCTTAGAACAAAAGACAGAAGATTATAAAATTGAGCTGTTTTCATTTCTTACTATGTTTGAAAACTTTTATCCTGCACAATCTATACATTTCATAATCCTTTGAGGTAAATAAAATGCGGAATTGCAACAGCAATAATTAGCAGAATTAAGAAGCTTTTAGCTTTTTCCCCACAATAATTTCGCCCCTTTTTTGATAATGTTCAAACGAAAATAAAATTTCCAACAAGCCAATTTTACCAGCTGAAGCAATTCTTTTCTGCCGAAATTTTCGGTCCAAAACGGCAGCTTAAATCCCCTATAAGGATTTAATATAAATTTCTGCCAGTAATCAGAAGAAATTATTCCTTTATTTACAGCCTGTGAATGAAGCAAAGTTTTTGGATATAGAGTTAATATATTGAACATACAATAATCCGGGTTTAATTTCAGAGCAAAGTTAATTGTATCTAAAACCTGCTCTCTGCTCTTTTCATGAGGCGAACCGATTAAAAAATATGCTACTGTTTCAATCCCATATTTTCTGCAGAGCCTAAAAGCTTTTGTTATATCTTCGACTCTAATCTGCTTGTTAAGTAAATTCAATCCTTCGTTATTGGAAGCTTCGACTCCGAAATGAATCCTGATACAATTACTCTCCTTTATATTCTTTACTAATTCCTCTGTCAATCCGCTAACCCTGCCCCTGAAACTCCAGCAGACCTCACGGCTTCTGATGCCGGATATAAGTTCCCGAACCCACTGGATATCAGAATTAAAAGTATCATCTACAAAATACACCTCTTTAAATCCTAACTTTATGCAAACATCGATTTCTTTAAGTACATTACTTACAGAACGCTTTCGGAATTTAAAATTGGACGCAAAACAGAAGCTGCAGCTAAAAGGACATCCCCGCGAGGAAACTAACGTAGCAATCTTTCTTTTCCCGGACAATCTATAACTG
>CAZLTA010000245.1:0-2116 GCA_964562345.1 uncultured Planctomycetia bacterium | reverse complement strand
ATAATAACATCAAAAGGCGCAATGCCTTTTTTCCAGATTATACCCTTTTCATCATAACTCTGTTCAATATAAGCGGCTGCAATTCTGTTAACACCGATACCGTAACAACCCATAATAATATCGTTCTCTAAACCTTTTTCATCGACAAAAACAGCTCCCAATGGTTTGCTATATCTGGTACCAAGTTTAAAGACATGCCCTATCTCTATAGCATTATTTATTTCTAATTTTGACCCGCACTTAAAACATAAATCACCTTCTTCAACCTGCCTCAAATCTGCAAACTCTTCCATTTTAAAATCCCTGCCCTCATTTACATTCAAAAGATGATAATCAGTCCTGTTAGCTCCTGTAACACAGTTTTTAGCTCCCTTAACGTCATAGTCGGCGCATATTCTTATTTTAAGTCCCACAGGGCCCGAGAATCCAACATTTGATGCTGTTAACTGTTTTATTTCTTCAGGCGATGCTATCCTCAACTCCTTAGTCTCCAAATATTTACAAAGTTTGCTTTCATTGACTTCATTATTGCCTCTTAAAACAACAGCAACAAACTCAGTTTCTGACTTATAAATCATTGTTTTAAGTAATTTTTGAGGAGAAACTTTTAAAAATTTCGATACATCTTCAACGCTCGTAAGAGAAGGTGTATGAACTTCTTTTACAGCCTGCTCTTTCTCATCTGTCTGCTGTAATTGCTCTGCCCTGCGGGCAACATCTCTGCTGGCTAAGTACTTACAATTTTTGCAAACTACAATTTTATCTTCACCGAATTCGGAAAGAGCCATGAATTCATGGGAAATATCCCCGCCCATAATCCCGGGGTCAGCTTCTACCGCCAGAAAATCCAAGCCGCACCTTTTGAATATTCGGCAATAGGCATCGTACATCTTTTGATAACTTTCATCCAGAGATTCCCGGCTTGCGTTAAAACTATAGGCGTCTTTCATAATAAATTCGCATGTTCTGATAACTCCAAATCTGGGGCGGGGTTCATCTCTGAATTTGGTCTGTATCTGGTAAAAAATCTGGGGCAGTTGTTTGTAAGAGTTCACCGCAGTCGATATAAGCCATGTTATTATCTCCTCATGCGTAGGCCCCAATACCATGAGTTTATCTGAGCGGTTTTTAAATTTTATCATATCATCCCCTAAGGCTGTGAACCTTCCGGTTTTATTCCACAGTTCCTGAGGATGGATTGCAGGAAGCAAAACTTCCTGAGCTCCGGCAAGGTTCATTTCCTCCCGGATAATATTCATAACTTTTAACATAACACGCCAGCCTAAAGGCAAATAACAATATACCCCCGATGATAGCCTTTTTATCATGCCGCTTCTGAGCATCAGCCTGTGGCTTACAGCCTCTGCTTCTTTAGGAATCTCTTTCAATGTCGGTATTAACATTTCAGTCAATCTCATTTCATCTCTCCTCTATCATGTACTTAAGCTCTGCTATTAAAACAGGCACAATTTTTTCCTGAGATACTTTCTTTATTATTTTACCTTTTTTGAATAAAATAGCACTCTTTTTCCCTCCCGCAATACCTATATCTGAATCTTTAGCTTCTCCGGGGCCGTTGACTTCACAGCCCATAACAGCAATTTTTAAAGGTTTTTTAATATGCATCTTTTTAATTTCCTTCTCACATTCCTCAGCAAGCCTTAAAATATCTATTCCGGACCTGCTGCAGCCGGGACAAGCTATTATCTCAGGTCCGAATTTTCTTAGACCTACAGCAGAAAGAATATCCTTGGCCATTTTTATTTCCTTAACAGGCGAACCGGTATATGATACCCGCAAAGTATCTCCAATACCCTGAAGAAGAAGCGAACCGATTCCTATGCTGGATTTTATAATAGATGCAGTTCCCAATCCTGTTGCAGTCACACCGATATGCAGAGGGTAATTAAAAGAAGACGCCAGTTTTATATTTGCATAATAAGTATCCCGCACTGAGTTTGATTTTGCAGAAAGCATGATATCTTTAAAATTATGCTGTTCGAAAAAAATCAGGTACTCTTTTATCAGCCGAACCATACCGTCTATTATATTATATTTGGCCTTATACTTATCCGGAACTGAACCTGAATTAACCCCTATTCTGATAGGAATAGAA
>CAZLTA010000244.1:0-2116 GCA_964562345.1 uncultured Planctomycetia bacterium | reverse complement strand
TAATGAGCAGTTCCCGAATTTTCGGGATAGGCCAAAGGCCGTCTGCGAATTATGAACCCGTTATAACATGGGCGAATTATATTAATCATCTGCCTTTAAATTTAAAGCGTATTGATACCCTTTCTGAGCACAAACAGCATTTTTTTCTCCAATCTCGCCCTTAAACCTTTCCAGGATTGAGCTTTTAAGGCTATCTATTTCTATTTGTCCTGACAAAGCCGCAAATGCCCCCAGTATAGCTGTATTACCCAAAGTCCTACCGATAATTTCAAGAGCTATATTGCTGGCCGGGATAGAAAAAACCTTAACATTGTCGTTATCCCCGTATCCTTTTTCAGAATTAATAATTACAATTCCGCCATCTTTAATTTCTTCAAAAACATCTTCGCTTTTCATAAGTGTCGAATCAATAACAAGTGCATAGTCAGGATTGTATATTTTGGAACGCACCCTGATAGGATTTTCATCAACCCTGATAAAAGCATTCATAGGCGCACCCATTCTGGCAGCACCAAAATGAGGAAATGCATAGGCAAACTTCTCTTCTTTAAAATACGCCCCTCCTAAAATAACCGCTGTTGTAATCGCACCCTGACCTGCCCGGGCATATACTGTTATCTCTTTCATCATTCCTCCTTTAATGAACCCGCAATTTACGGAATACTATGAACGTAAATTGCTTGGGTGAATTACTCCGCTGAGAGTGCTAAAATTATTTTAAGAATTTTAGCACATTCCTCGAAGCGGGAAATACCAGCCGCCTATCTAATGAGCACATAACTTATGGAACATACCGTGTGACATAAGTCATCTATGTGAGTTACCCCTCCCCCTTCTCTCATTCTGCCCCTAGAAATTGCAGATACAATTTCAGGGACTCAGTCCCAGAAATTCTCCGAATTTCACGGGGAAAGAATGCAGGGGGGATACATTTCATTAATCCGCCCCGTCGAACTGAGCATCTACCAGTTCCGGAGGCAATAAATCAGCTGCTTTTTTGCTCACTTCTACAGATTTGATATACTTATCTATTATCTCTTTTGTATTCTCCACCTTTAACTGCTGAAACAAAAATGCGAATTTCTCTTCCAGCTTCCGGGCAATTTTATCCCTCGCATCATTACCCATGCAAAAGATTTCTTGTTTAAACTCACCCAACGCCTGTTTTCTAACCTTATATAAAAATTGCTCTTCAGTCTGGCCTTCTTTCCAGGCAGATTTAAAGTTTTCTTTCAACCAGCCATATATTTTATTCTTTAGATCTTCAGGCATATTCTCATAGACTATGTTTTGAAATTGAGTTGCCAGATGAATTTCTGCAGCCGTAGTTTCCGGGAATTTATGAAATGCCTCTTGGGGTAAAGTAGACGCTCCATGTTGAACAGCCCCTGCCATTTCATACTCAGCACGTGCTATCTGGGATAAGCTTTTTAAAGTTTCAAAATCCACCTTAACTTCTGCAACTGTCCCATCAGGCAGTACAACACCTCCATGAGTGGTTCCTGTTTGAACACTTATTTTACTGATACTTTCACAGGACCCTTGCAGTTCTTTTAAATATCCCTGCATGAATGCATGTAAATCCTCAGGCGTCGAGTTCCTGCCTCCAACCTCGCCTATTTCTCCTCCCACTGAAACAGTTATTCCTTCGATTTCCTGATTTCTGATATATTTTGTAAGCTCTGCGGTGACCCAATAATTGTTATATTGCTGCTCTTCCAGGGAACCTTTGGATAAATCAACAAGAGTTGACGCATCAATATCTATATTGTAGAAACCGGCATGTATCGCTTCTGTAATGAGTTTCTTTATCTCAAAGAGAGCCTGTTCCTTATTGTCCTGATAATCTTTTAATTTAAGCTGAAAATGGTCCCCCTGAATAAAAACAGCACCCTGATAACCTTCTTTAACAGCAGCGGCAAGACAAACTGCAACGTATTCTACGGGACGTTGAGAAGTATAACCCATTTCAGAACGTGCAATTTCAAATATAAAAGCCCCGGCATTGATTTTTTTCGCAACCCTGTAAACCGCACGGGCCGCATCATAACTAAGCATTCTCAAATTCATCGCCGGCACAGTAAATCCTGAAACTTCACCCCTTCCCATAGCACGG
>CAZLTA010000243.1:0-2162 GCA_964562345.1 uncultured Planctomycetia bacterium | reverse complement strand
ACATTTACATGCGGCTTAGTCCGTTCAAATTTATCCTTCGCCATCTTACACCTCCTTATAACTGGTTAATATGTATAACCACTTATCTGCTAATCCGAGCCCTCGAGCGGATTTGAACCGCTGACCCCGTCCTTACCAAGGACGTGCTCTACCTACTGAGCTACAAGGGCTTAAAAAAATATACAAAAGATAGGCTAAAAAAAACCTATCTTTCAGGTCTAAGCCCAATCTTAACTGCTTCCGAATTATGTGTTAAAATACACTATTAAAAGAAATGTGTCAAGGAAAAATATTTCAATATCCCCTATACCTAAAGATTACACTACTCTCATTTTTAAAATAACCTTGTATCTTTATGCGAAACGCTATCTCTTCTCAGTTCCTTTCTAATCAAGTTTTAAATAATACACCTGCTGTTTGCTAAAAACAGTTCCCACCCAGGTACTATCCTTTTGATGATTCCCTACAAAAAAATCTTTGGCATTATCCAACCTGATACCCATAACCCGTTTATTTCATAAGATACATAAAATGGCAACAATGCGGGCTGCCCGCAGGGCGTCCTTTAGGATTGAAATCGCTATGCGATTTCTAAGGGCGAATTTTGCAGGGTAACAAGATTATAATCTATCGGCCCTTCGGGATAACCATCAATTCCTTACTCTCCCAGCTTCCAGCACATAAATCCATATCCCGTTTACCAGTAAATAACTTTATTCATATTTTCTATCTTTTTTGGACGGAATTCATTCAAACTCTTATCCGAAGTTAAACAAAGGTTAGCTGTTGTTAAACACAGGTGCAGGTGTAATATCTTAAATCCTTTACCATTCAAAACATAACAAATTAAAAGCTAACTTTTTATTATCTCCTTACAATAAATTATGAGGCTGTCTTCCTTGGAATAGAAATTGGGAATTTCGCCTGCTTTACTAAAACCCATTTTTTGATAAAGATTCCTTGCGTGGAGGTATTCTTTTTTTAGAGAAGTTTCTACCCTTAAAACTGCCCTATCGTACTTGGTAAAAATAAATTCTTCTATTCTTTTTATCAATCTTTTTCCAAAACCTTTACCTTGAGAATCCTTACCTACAATCAGCCAATAAATATCCCAGCTAAAATCAGTTAAAGAAGCCTTTCCAAAAATCACAAATCCTATTATTTTATCTTCTTTCCTTTCATCAAATATACAATACGAGCTTTGAGGATTTTTGTAGTAATCTTCTAGCACTTCTTTTAAAACCGCTAATTCCGCAGGTTTGAAAACTCCCACTCTTTTAGCAATATCTAAATATATTTCTATTTTTTTTTCCATTTTTAGTAATACCTTTTCGATAACACCTTCATAGTTATGCCCTTTAATCTCCCCCACACCTTAATCAAACAAACCTTAATCAAACAAGTCATTGCAGCGAGGTTAATAAAATTTTCTCTATAATATCCGGATAGCTATATCCTTTATGATAAGCCTGCTTAATAAATCCGCTATCCTCGTTTATATCAGGATTGGGATTAATATCTATAACATAAAGCTCCTTTTGTTTTTCTCTTAAATCCACTCTAAAGTGACTTTTACATTTTAAGATTTTTGCTGCTTTAACAGCTAAATTTAAAATTTTCTTTTTTAAAGACGGCTCTATTCTCTCTTCTATGGAAGGCAGGAGCACCCTGAATTCTTCAGATTCCTGCACCCATTTGGAACTATAAGTAAGAAACGGTAAAAAATCTTTATGTTTATTGTAATCTAAAACTGATATACCCAACAATTCATAGGGGAAATCCCCTAAGAACCCGGCTGAATATTCTTTTCCCCCGATAAACTCCTCTATAATCAACCCTTTCGGAAATTCTTTTAACTTCTTATTTATAACTTCATACAATTCTTTATTACCTTCTATAAGAGCATTTTCATCTATTCCTACACTGGCATCTTCAAAACAGGGCTTTATAAATAATGGGAAACTTATTTGTTTATCATTCAAGTCTTTTATATTTTTTACAAAAAATCCCTGCGGAGTCAGAATATTATTCAAGTTAAGTATCCCTTTTGTCCTTACTTTATCAAGGGCTGTCTTTAATGTAAAAGAAGAGTTCCCCGTAAAAGGTATGCCTGACTCTTCTAAAACAAAAACAAAATCTGCCTCTTTTTGAGAATCATCAAA
>CAZLTA010000242.1:0-2215 GCA_964562345.1 uncultured Planctomycetia bacterium | reverse complement strand
CCTCTATGCCTACACTGTCAGCGATTATTTTGATAACAAATTCAAGGGAAACCGTAGAAATAAATTTGATAAATTGTGCTTTCTCTTGTACAAGGTCACATGTAGGAGTAATTACTACAGCGTTAACTCGTGCATCTATTGCAGTAAAATATATATCAGAAAAAACATCACCTTGGTCAATTTTTGACTTAATGTCGGTTATCGCTTGAAAAAATGACATCTCGTTTGGTCATTCTTTAAAGCTATATCCTCTTTTCTTATAGAACTCAGATAAATCCTTATCTATAAATCGCTCTTCTCGACTCTCTGGTATAACATATTCTTTATCAGCTTCTTCCTTATCTTCTATTTTAAATTCTATCACTTCTCCTTGTTCAGTTTGAACGAAAGAACTTTTATCGCTTGTACTAGTTCCCATCATGATAAAAATTGTGTATCCTGTGTATTCTTCAGTTTTTGGCGGAATGAATATAGTTTTTGCTTTCATTTTACACCATCCTTTTCCATCGGTCACCTTTCCTCTCAACTTTTCCATCCCGATGAAAAATATATTGACTTCTAAAGGCATAGCTTTTATCTCTGGTTTCAATAAAAGCTCTGCTCAATTCAATAGATTTGGTTGTTTCTTGAGAAGTTAAATCAATTGACATTCCCGGTTCATCCATTCTAGTTTCATCCCTATATGAATTGAGAATATTGAACGAAATATTCTCAGATTTTTCATCCATATTTATTATAGATAATCCCATATCTTTTGCTTCTCTTCGATTTACGAAGTATTGATGTGAAGGTAGCTCTAATATTAACTTGGCAACAATCTTCTCAATTGTAGCATCATCTTTCATGTGTAACTTCAACAAGTTTGTTGCTATAATACGAATTTCTTTCCGTGTACGTGATATTTTCCCAAGTATTTCTGGACTAATTCGACTTGCAAGGACCTTCAGTGCTTCTGCTCTTCCATTAGAATCTAAATTCAAAGTTTCTTTTATTAAGCTATAGTATCCATAAATATCCTCGACACCAGCACCCACAATCTCATCTTTCTGACCTGTTTTAATCTGGAATTGAGGGTCAATTGGAGACAGGGATGCTAACGGTCCCATCTCTATAACATTAGCACCTAAAGCAATCAAAGTTGCGGCACTATGAGCCTTCCATGGAACTAAAACATTGATTTCTTTACAATATTCTCTAATTAAATTAATAAGAGGCCATGGAGTATCAATTTGACCTCCAGAACTATGTAATAACAAATCTATTTTATCTCCTAAATTGTACTCTTTTAGGATTTCATAAAATAATGGCAATGTATCCTGAGCTATCTGAGTAGCAAATAATTGTGTAGGCTTCTTTTGACTAGTAAAAAGAGTTATAATTCTTCGTTTTCTATGTCCGTATAATTCGTCAAATAATTTCTTCCTAGAATTAAAATCAGACATTAATTCCTCCTATAATTTTAGTCGCTATTGCCCTCAAGCGTCCGAAAGAAATACTCAACTATAATAAAATATAGCATATCTAAAAATTCAATGTCAAATTAGATATACTACTCAACCCCGCGTATATGAAGTAGAGATTTGCCCTTTTTAATGTTATTTTTTCGCTAAATTTTGAAATAAATTTCTTATATCAAGAAGAACCTCTAATATTAATCTTTGTGTATGTTCTTGAGTACTACTTGAAGTGAGTAAATTACTTGCAATTTCTTCCCTAGTTCTATTCCCTCGAGCTACATCTATAATAGTTTCAGTGTGGCTTCTGTCTCAAATTGTTATGGGTTTCATTTTATCCCTCCTTAATAATATATTCCTGGTCTGCTCCAACCTGTGCAAATACCGTTCTCAAAATAAATAATGAAACGAATATCCCCAGTATTATCATCAACATATGTCCAAGTATCCATCCTTGTTTCTCCATACACATTGGAACTATAAACAATATGCTGGAACGCTCCCCCGCCTCTTACTAGATTTACCTCTTTCTTTGTCATACCTACACAGAGCGATCCTTCCTCAATAGCTTGAAGAACAGAGGATGGTCTATCAGGATGAGTTTGAATATACTTTAGCCTTTTGCCTTCAGGAGCAACACCGGCCATTCTGTGCAACATTGCAGCACAAGAGGTAAATAGAATAAGCAAGCTAATCCCAAAAATTAAACCAAAAACTTTTTTCATATTACCTCCTTTTGTATTTTTTGCATCACAATTTTA
>CAZLTA010000241.1:0-2220 GCA_964562345.1 uncultured Planctomycetia bacterium | reverse complement strand
GCCGGTGTTAATCACGGTATTGCTTTCAAAAGAGTTGATGTCGAAGGTGCTCCTTTGATACCAGCGCGCATTTCTTATGTTTTGAATTTGACTCAGAGTTTGCGGCGTACTTCAATTGGCATAGGTGATGTCGAGGTGCACACAATTGAGCATCTTATGGCATCTTTTGCGGCGTTAAAAATCGATAATGTTTTAGTAGAAATAGACGGGATCGAGGTCCCGGGATTAGACGGCAGTGCTTCTCCATTTGTTGAAATTCTCAAAAACGCAGGATATGTGGAACAATCTGCTTTAAGAAAGGTCTATCAAATTAAAGAACCGATTTGGGTTGAAGACGGAGAAGCATCTTTAATGGCATTGCCAAGTAATGAGTTTAAGATTTCATACCTTCTTAATTATAATCATCCCCAGCTGCAGGCTCAGTATGTAACATATACTGTCAATAGTGGTACTTTTGATAAACAGATAGCTCCAAGCAGAACATTCTGCCTGGAGGAAGAGGCTGAAAATTTGACACAGATGGGATTGGGTAAAGGGGCAGATTATACTAATACCCTTGTAGTCAGTAAAGAAGGTGTTATTAACAATAATTTTAGGCTGGATAATGAGCCGGCCCGGCATAAGGTTTTGGATTTAATAGGCGATTTATATCTGATGGGATGCACATTAGAAGCAAATATAATCGGGATAAAAAGCGGGCATCCTTTAAATATAAGGCTGCTGCGCCGCATTGAGAAACAAAGCGAAAGGTTTTCCCATGCCGGTGTTCAAAAAAAAGGCAAACAGGAAAAGTTTCAATTACCCTTTGGAGTAGATGAAATCAAGCAGATACTTCCGCATCGCTATCCGTTTTTATTTGTAGACCAGATAATAGAATTGGAGGAAGGCAGGCGCGCAGTAGGGATAAAGAATCTCACTATGGATGATTATTTTTTCAAGGGTCATTTTCCGGAGAAACCGGTAATGCCGGGTGTCCTTATTATCGAAGCAATGGCGCAGGTTGCAGGAATACTTATGCTGAGCCAGAAAGAGCATCGGGGCAAACTTGCATTCTTTATAGGCATAGATAAAGTCAGGTTCAGGAAGCCGGTATTACCCGGTGACCAGTTGAAGATGGAAGTTGAAATCGGGAGATTGAGGACCAAGACCGGGGAGATGCATACACGGGCATTGGTGGAGGGCAAAATAGTTGCCCAGGCAAATCTTCTTTTTGCTATTGTAGAAAAATAGTTCAATAATGATTCATCCTACCGCAATAATTAGCAAAAAAGCAAAAATAGCCTCAAATGTTGAAATTGGCCCTTATACCGTTGTTGAAGACAATGTTGAAATAGGGTCTGGTACAAAAATAGGTTCGTTTTGCACATTGACTGGCTATACCGTGATAGGTAAAAACAATCAAATATTTTCTAATACTGTAATAGGCAGTATCCCCCAGGATTTAAAATATAAAGGAGAAAAAAGCCGTCTTATCATCGGGGACGGAAATAGAATTAGAGAATTTGTGACAATTAATATCGGAACTTCTGCAAGAGGTAAGACAATTATCGGGAATAATAATCTTATCATGGCTTATGCCCATATTGCGCATGACTGCATTATCAATAATGATACTATTATTGCAAATGCAGGTACTTTTGCAGGTCATGTGTTGGTTGAGGACAATGCTATAATAGGAGGATTGACTGGAGTGCATCAATTTGTAAAGATTGGCAGGTTTGCTATTATTGGAGGGTGTTCTAAAGTTGTTCAGGATGTTCCCCCTTATTCTGTATCTGACGGCCGTCCTGTGAGAGTAAGAGGAGTTAATATAGAAGGCCTCAAGAGAGCGGGTTTTGATACTGGTAAAAGGAATATTTTAAGAAAGGCTTTTAAAATACTTTTTTTCTCGGGCCATCCTTTATCTAAAGCGGTGAAAATTTTGGAAAAAGAACTGGAAGGTATTCCAGAGGTCAATTATTTGATAGAATTTGTCCAAAACTCCAAAAGGGGAATATGTATTTGAAGCACGGTCTTCCTAAAAAAATAGGCCTGATAGCAGGGGGTACATCTTATCCTGTTCTTCTGGCAAAAGAAGCAGTTAAAAAAGGTAACGACATTTATACCGTCGCGATTAAGAATTTAGCATTTAAAGAGATAGAAAATTTCTCCAAAGATACCTGCTGGATTGAATTTGGAGAGTTCATAGCTTTAATAGAATTTTTCAAAAAGAATGATATT
>CAZLTA010000240.1:0-2221 GCA_964562345.1 uncultured Planctomycetia bacterium | reverse complement strand
AAATATTTAGAAATTGCAAACTATAATGATTTTGTTACAATTATTGAGTTATGAAAATAGGCTTAATCTCAGATACACATGATAATCTGGTTAATATAGAAAAGGCTGTTGAGATATTTAATGAAAGAGGCGTGGAATTCGTGCTCCATGCAGGGGATTATGTAGCGCCTTTCAGCTTGGCGCCTATGTTTAAATTAAAGTCCGAATGGACTGGTGTGCTCGGGAATTGCGATGGTGAGAAGAGAGGATTGCTTAAAAAATCGGAAAACAGAATAAAACGGGGGCAATTATCCCTGGATATAGATAATAAAAAAGTTGTAGTAATTCACAGTTTGGATGAGTACAATAAGGAACCGGCAGATATTGTAGTTTTTGGCCATACCCATAAACCAGAAACGAACAGAGTCGAGGATATACTCTTTGTCAATCCCGGTGAATGTTCCGGCTGGCTTACGAAACGTGCTACGATAGGAATATTGGAAACTGTTGATTTGGGGGTTGATATAATAGAACTGTAGGAGGTTGTAATATGGAATGTCTGTTTTGTAAAATAGCAGAAAAAGAAATTCCGTCTTCTATTATTTACGAGGATGGGGAAGTCGTTGCTTTCAATGATATAAATCCTCAGGCTCCGGTGCATGTTATAATTATTCCCAGGAAACATATTGAAAAGATTTCAGACATAACGGTTGATGATGCCGGTATAATTGGAAGATTGGTTTTAACAGCCAAAGATATTGCAAAAGAAAAAGGTATTTCTGAGGATGGTTACAGATTGGTATTTAACTGTAATAAAGATGCCGGTCAGGCCGTATTTCATATCCACCTGCATTTATTAGGCGGAAGAAAGTTTTCCTGGCCTCCGGGATGATTTTGTATGAGGGGGATGAAGAACAGGCAGAATAAGATGCCGCAGTTAAAATTTAAAGGCACAAGCCGTATTCTTAAAGGTAAGAGTATTGTAAATAAAAATTCAAAGAAAAGGGGAAAGACTGGATAAATTATGGATAATGTAAAAGTTCAAACCAAAGAGCTGGCATTTTCGACCAAGGGCGATGGAGAAGTTATTGACCTCACCGATAAAGTTCAGAAAGCTTTGAGCGAAGTGAATTTAAAGGATGGCATTGTTACCTGTTTTGCTGTAGGTTCAACCGCCGGAATTACAACTATTGAATATGAGCCCGGTCTGAAGCAGGATTTGCCCGATTTAATGGAAAAATTAGTTCCTGCTAAAGATTCTTACAAGCATAATGCTACATGGGGGGATGGAAACGGTTTTTCTCATCTCAGGCATTCATTAATAGGCGCTTCTATCACTATTCCATTTGAGGCAGGTAATCTTTTAGTTGGAACCTGGCAACAGATTGTTTTTCTGGAATTTGACAATACTCAACGACAGAGAACTGTGATTCTGCAGTTTATTGGAGCGTAACTACTTCTGATTGAGCTACTTATGCTGTTTTTGGTTAGATTTAGTCGTGATATTTGCTGGGATTATATATATGAAGAAAATACAATATCAATAGATAGTATCAGTGTTTCTGGAGCGACAGGTAAAGGAATAGGTTCAAACGTTGTAAAGTGGCTTGGTAGATATGGTTTTACGCAGGAAGGTATGAGCAAGATGGGGTGTTCAACTCACAATCCGCTTATGCTAGATACGATGATAAAAGCACTTACAGATGTGGTCTATACGGTATCAGATATAAGTGAAGATGCTCATTTTCTGTCCAAATCAAAATTAAAAATTTTGTGTGATATAGGAGGTTTTTTTATTGATATAGAAGGATCTACAGATACTTTTGGAGGAGGAAGAAATAAGGTGGTATTAGATGGTAACATCGTTATCAGTTCACAATGGCCGTTATTGCCGGTAGGAACGAACATAAATGAGATAGATGTTTCTAATAGATGGATAGTTATCTTAAATGGTAATCCCATTGGACAGGTAAAGTACTTTCTGCCTTCTTTGGAGATTGCAGGTACAATATAAGCAAATTTCCTTAGCTGTTGGTTTTCAAGCACATCCCTCATAGGTGAAGTTAACATAAGATATATTATCGGACGTTGTGAGTTTAGATTGAGGGAGCCTGAGAATAGCCCTCTTTCTGGGTTTTAGGACGATTTATTAAACTGTGTGTTAAATATTAGATACGATACTTCTTTCTATTAATTTTTCACTTTAAAAGCATTATATATTTTTTTCTTCAACCTTTCGTCG
>CAZLTA010000239.1:0-2239 GCA_964562345.1 uncultured Planctomycetia bacterium | reverse complement strand
TGTAAGACTGCTGAATTTTAGACATTGCCTCTTCAAAAATATTCTTTAACTCAGGATTATCTTTAAAAGCAGGCGGCATAATATAATCAAATTTTTCTTCCCTGACATACCTCTGGCTTTGCTGAGAAAATGAGGCGATTCTGTGCCTGACAAGCTGATGTGTGCAAACCCTGGATATACCCTCAACAGCAAAAGTGAACTTTACATGCTCCAAAGGGCTTTCATGCCCCGATGAAAAAACCTTTTTAACAAACTCTGATATCTTATCTTGATTCGAGGAACTCTGGAAAATATCTCCTGCAAATTCGGGAGAATAACACTGCCTGCAGGCTGAATAAATAACTTTCAGCGCATCAGGGGTAACAGAAAGCATTTTTACGTTCAAATGAGCTTCAGGCATTTTTTATCCCTCTGCCTCAGCCTGATTTAAAACTGTTTCAGTAACAAAAATCGGCGCTCCGGCGCGCAGAGCAAGGGCAATGGAATCAGATGGCCTGGCATCTACTTTTATAACTTCTCCCTGTTTTTTTTCAATCATGACTTTGGCATAAAAAATCTTATTCTCGAGTTTTTCAACTACAACACCTTTAAGCTTACCGCCCAGTTGTTTTATCAGGCTGTTCATCAAATCATGAGTTAAAGGCCTGGGAGGCGTAAATCCGCTAACCTCCATTTTAATGGCGCTGGCTTCAATTATGCCTATAACTATCGGAAGATACCTTTTACCTTTTTTTTCCTTTAATACAATAACCTGGCCGCCTCTCTTCTCATCTATCCTGATTCTTACCAATTCCATTTCTATAAGACCAGACATTTCTTCCTCCATTATCTTCGGTATTTATTAAGCTTTATACATTTTAATGAAATGCTCTATTGACCTGTCATAAGTCCTCTCAGCAGATGAGGGGAAATAACACCCCGGAAGCTCTTTCCTATCCCTGTGGTAGGTTATACATTCACAGCAAATTCCCTTTTTATCACAGGCGGAATAACTGCAATTACAATATTTTAAATTATCCTTTTTTCTGCATTCCATAACTAATCTCTTATAATTTCTGAATTTTACTCATTCTCCATATAACTGTCAAGCAGCTCTTACCTTAACTGTTTGGAGGATTATAAGACTGGGAAAATCTGAAAGGATATTGAGGAAATGCTTTCAGCGTAAAAATTATAAAAAATGATTTATTCCCGTCCAGCCTGTTATTTACAAACGAAAATTCCGCATCCCAGCAATGCAGGTCCCGATAAACAGTAAATTCCTGCCGCTCGGGATGAGCATTTTCAAACTCATATCTCTGATAAGCTCTGAACTTCCATTTCTTATTAATCCTATATGTAAACTCGGTCGTGGTCTGAGAAGAAACATCGTTTTCATACCTCTGCCCTATCCCCAGCTGCCATCTGTCTCTGTTTAAAAACATATCAAAACTTGCTGTATTAAAATACCCGGGATGAATATCATATCTCGCTTCGGATTCAAACCTCAACCAGTCTAAAGGCGTATATTCAGATTTTAGAGCTGCCTCGCCCCATTTGCTGCCGCCCGCTATTTTAAAATCATAATCCGCAGAAACATTAAAACTCAACAAATCCCTCTTTTTAACATCCTCACCTTGGCCTGTTTTTACCTGCCACAGATTTTCCAACGCAACCGTTATCCTGTTTTTCTTTTCGATTTCATCTATCTCATCGAACTGCATAAGCGAAGACATGGATATTGTCGGCTCAGAAATATATGCATAACTTAAAATTGGCGTAATTGTATGCCTGAAAGCATCCGCTTTTGCAAACAGAAACCTGCCGTTTTCAGAAGGTCCAACCTTATAAATTTTTGTCGATGCATCAAAACCTGTATAAAAAGCCCCTCTTACTTTATGCTCATCACCGGTTATATCTTTTGAGAAAAATGTCTGCCGGACTCCGGCATAAGGGCTGAAGTTAAGAAACCCCAAATATCTCCTGGCATGCGATAATTCATTATAAGCATCAAACCTCCAGACATCATCATCTAATCCGGAATTTGCAGTCTTATTAGTCAAATTAGCGAAATAAGTCTGCGAACTGTAATAGAAATTTGAATCCTTAATTCTTAAATCACTGATATCAAGCCCAGCTTCAGGAAGTTTTTCAACCTCCGTAAAGAAATGATTCGCCCGCTTATTAATATTTAAGTTAAAAGTGCCATACGGCAGTCTCCGAATTAGATAAAAATAAGTTTCAGGATGAGAATTTTTTT
>CAZLTA010000238.1:0-2247 GCA_964562345.1 uncultured Planctomycetia bacterium | reverse complement strand
TGCCTTTAGGTGCAGAAGACCCCATTGTTATGAAGTTTAATCCTTTTGAAATCCCGATTGCCATACTTTCCGTAAAAGGGGATATGCCGTCCATGCAATTACGGGAGTTGTGCAGGAAAGAAATTAAAGACGAGCTTGAAAAAATCGAAGGGGTAGCATCCGCAAGTATTGTAGGAGGCAGAGAAAGAGAAATTTTAGTAGATTTGGATCAGGGCAAGCTCTATGCAAATAAAATCCCGGTTTTAAAAGTAGCCGAAGCTATAAAACAAACCAATTTTACTTTTCCCGCCGGTACAATCAAAGAAACGTTTTATGAGTACCTGATTAGAACAATGGGAGAGTTTCAGGCTGTTAAGGAAATAAGGGACGTGGTTGTTGATGTTGAGGAAGTCAATCCTCCCAAAACTCAATACGAGGAATATATCAGGCAGTTAAAAAATGAAACTTCGGATAAAAGAATATTGCATGTCAGCGATTTAGGCAGGGTTGTTGATTCATTGAAAGATTTGACGAATATATCCCGCTATAACGGAAGAGAAAATATTTCAATAAGAATCCAGAGGCAGGCCGGAGCCAATATAATAAAAGTGGTTAAAGATGTTAATAAGAAGCTGGGTGAAATCAAAGAAAGGCTTCAAGGGAAAGCAGAGATAGAAATGGTCTATGACCAGTCTAAATTTATTGAAGATTCCATACAGGGCGTAAGGGATGCAGCTGTTCAGGGCGGCGTATTAGCATTTATAGTTTTGTTTTTGTTCCTGATGAACATTTACAGCTCTCTTATAGTTGCGCTCTCGATACCTATTTCGATTATGCTCGCCTTCAGCCTCATGTATTTCAGGGGCCTCTCGGTAAACATTATGTCTTTGGGCGGCCTTGCTCTTGGCGTGGGTATGCTGGTTGACAATGCTATTGTCGTTGTCGAAAATATCTTCCGTCACAGGAGGATGGGGGACTCTGCAGAAGTCTCGGCGTCGCTTGGCGCCGATGAAGTAGCAACGGCAATTTCAGCCTCTACTTTTACGACAATCGCTGTATTCCTGCCGCTGATTTTTGTAAAGGGAGTGGCGGGCCAGCTTTTTAAAGAACTGGCATTTACTGTGACTTTTGCGCTTTTAGCATCATTGGCCGTGGCTTTGTCGTTAATTCCCAGACTCGCTGCCAAAATTAAGCTTGAAAATACCGTTCAGAAAGAATGGGCCTGGATGCGGCTGTTGCAAGTTTCGTACGCCCGGCTTCTAAAAGCTTTTCTTAAAGTCAAATATATTTGTTTTGCAATAATCGTACTTATAACAATGGCAGCTTTTTACCTGCTGAGCACTGTTGATAGAGAATTAATGCCCAAAGTAGACCAGCGTGAATTTATGATTAAAGTAGAAATGCCTACAGGTACTAAGATTGAGATTACAAATGCAGTTGTAAAAAAAATAGAGCATATTTTACTCAGCTATTCCGATATAAAGGGGGTGAGTGTAACGATAGGCTCCAGCAAGGAAAAAGAATATGGCGGAACTGTGGCAACATTAGGCCCCTACCAGGCACAAATTGTAGTCAATCTTAAGAAAATGTCCAAAAGAAATCCGGAATATAGAAAGAGTCAGGAAGTCATTCAGCAGCTGCAAAAAGATTTAATAGGTATTGATTTAGAAAAAGCGGAGTTAGAATATATTTTACAGGAAACAATTTTTAAAGCCGCTATGCAGGGGGGAAAACCGGTTACCGTAGAACTGAAAGGCAAAGACCTGGATGTTTTAAGAACACTCTCCAGGCATTTAATTGCCGGTTTTGAAAAAATATCCGGGCTCTATGACGTCAAAAGCGATCTTTTGCCTGTCCAGCCCGAAATCAAAGTAAACGTTATGAAGAAAAAAGCCGCTTTATATAATCTCTCGGTTAACAGCATTTCCCTTGCTGCTCAGGCTGCGATTAAAGGGTATGTGGCGTCAAAATATAAGGAACAAGGCAGAGAATATGATATCAGGACAAGGCTGCAGGAATCAGACCGGGAAAATCTGGCCAAAGTCAGAAATATTTTGATATATTCCCCGTTAGGGATTGAAGTGCCCTTGGCAGAAGTTGCTTATCTTACCAGAGGAGTCGGCCCCAGCCAGATTGAGCGTCTGGATCAGGAAAGGACAGTGCTGGTTTCGGCGAATATTTACAAAAGGGGTTTTAACGAAATCACGCGCGATGTAGAGAAAGCTATTAAGAAGATGAATGTGCCCAAGGATTATCTGGTTCAAATGA
>CAZLTA010000237.1:0-2250 GCA_964562345.1 uncultured Planctomycetia bacterium | reverse complement strand
TCCTGAATTCCTTTTTCCGATAAATCAACATCTGTCCAGCCGGTAAATTTATTCTCCTTATTCCAGATGCTTTCTCCGTGCCTTAAAAGTATAAGCTTTTTCATAATCTTTGGCCTCCTTTACATTATTATATAAAATATTACACTTACAGCAACCTTTTTATAATATTTGATTAAAATAGAAACAGGGATTAAACTATGATTCTTTATTCATCCGCCTGAGATTCTTCCAGTGAATGTGTCGGTTTTAAAACAGGTTCCAATTGTTTACTGCGGTATTTTTCTATAACTTCTTTTACTGAAAGGCCTTCTTCTATTTTATAAATATCAACGAAATTATCTTTCAGCATATAAAAAGATATTTCCCCAATCCGGGATGTAAATAACACATCTATTTTATACTTTATCACAGCTTTGATGACTTTAACCCCTATGTGCTGTTTTTCAGCCAAAAATTCATTATAGTAAAAATCTTCTATCTGAATTTCATCATCTTTGATTTTTACCATAATATAATAGCGGGCGCGCCCAAAATGCTCATGCACTTTAGAATCCAATCCATTCATATCCTTTAAGGGAATAATAGCGGAAATAACTCTTTTCCTGGAAGGCTCAACATGGATAAAAACAGACTCTATATGCTCATAATTCTTGGTTATAAAATCTTCTGCCTTATCCGCTAACTCGTGCGCCCTGTATAAAGCAAGCGCAGGAGAAGTTTCTATCTTACATTCAACCATTTTAAAAGGGCCTGAGAAACGTATTTTAACCTCACTGACTCCTTTAACACCATAAAGTTTGTTTATCTCCTCTTCAATTTCAGATTGCAGCTTTGGGTCCAGATTCGCATCCATTAAAACTAATAAAGATGTCCATACGTTTTCAATTCCCAACTTAAGGATAAGCAGTGAAATTAAAACTATAATAATGCCTTCTATGTAAGGTATTCCGGCATAACTTAACAGTATCCCCGTTAATACAACAAAAGAAGTTAAAATATCTAAAAAAGACTCGCCGGCATTTGCCTTTAATGACTGGGAATTTATTAAATTCCCGACAGCTTTTTCTTTCTTCGCTATAAAATAAGCGGCAATAATTGATATTATACCTGCTGTAACCGGGAAAACAGAAAATTCACGAATAGGAGTTATGTAAAAAATTTTATGGAAACCTTCTCTAAGTATTTCAAAACCTGCAAATGTAATTAAAAAACCTATTACAAAAGTAACAAGTGTTTCGGCTTTATACAACCCATAGGGGAACTTTTTGCTTTTCTTTCTTGATACCAGCCAGAGACCAAATCCGGATGCAAAAATAGCTACGAGGTCCGCGGTACTGTGCAAAGCATCGGCTATTAAAATCTTTGAATCAAACAAATATCCTACCGCAGCCTTCATAACCGCCAGAAAAAGAGTGACGAAACCTGCAGTAAACGCTACTCTCCGCCCCTGCCTCAATTGTGCAATCCTCTTTTCTTCAGCTTCCATAATTTAATGGGGATTTATTTCCCGTAAAAAAATTGACGGGTCATTGCTGAACCGCATTGAGGACATTTTGTTTGAAAACACGGCAGCCCCGTCCTGTGAGGGACTATAAATCCGCAGTTAGAGCAAATACAGTTACCTGGCGGGCTTCCGAGTCTAAAACCTCCGGGGCTTCTGCGCCTACCGCGATGTCCTCTTCCAAAACCAAAAGGCATTTTTCTCCTCCTTCTATAAGTTAATTACCCCGCCTACATTTACAGGGACAAAATCTTCATGGTATTTATCCCTGAAAATCTCCTGCGCCTCATATCCTGTGCAATGAGTAGCAGCCGCCTTTTTAACCCCCAGTTTCTTAAATTCTTCTGCGATGCCTTCGACTATTCTTTTATCCTCCTCCATAAGATGGAATCCGCCTATAACCAGATATAAACTTTCTTTTACAAAAGATTTTTTAACTTCCTTCAATATAGTCATCATCCCGGGATGAGCACAGCCGGTAACAACAGATACACCTTGAGCCGTTTTTACTACCAGCGCCTGCTCAGGCATATACCCACCTTTATATGTACCGGCAATTTCTCCGGTAACAAAAATATTCTTTTTAATCTCAGAAAACATATTATTCTCTATTAACTCACCCCCCAATTTATTAACTTTTCTCTTAAACTCTGACCCAAAACCCGGACAAGCATATATTTTTAATCCTTCTTTAATTTTCAACAAGTCCCATAAACCGCCTGTATGGTCCCAGTGATCATGAGATATAA
>CAZLTA010000236.1:0-2309 GCA_964562345.1 uncultured Planctomycetia bacterium | reverse complement strand
AAGAGGATAGATAAGGGTATGAAAATGAAGGATAAAAAGATATTACCGCAAAACAGAGATTCGAAAAGAAAATTCGAAGAATTCCTAGAAGGTTTTAAAGAGTATGAAAGAGAATTCCTTCTTGAAAATACCCAGGATGAGTTTTTAGATGCTTATTCCCGCTGGTTAAAAACCAGATTATTAAAAGATAAATTAACAGCGATAAGAATAGGAATGAAACTTGAAGCGCTGGGTGCTGAATTTTCTCTGAAACAGATTTTCCCCCTCAGATAATATTTTCTTTTTAACTTCATTTCTTCTGTAAGAGATGATTATTCTGTGGTAAAATTTTCCCTGATGGAGCAATATCTTATAGACCTGAGTGTTTTAATCCTGACCGCGGTCGTGCTTTCCTATGTTTTGACTCGTCTTAAACAGCCTCTTGTTGTTGCCTACATCATAGCCGGTGCACTTATCGGGCCCTGGGGATTGAAGCTGATAAAAGAGATAGAGTTTATATCTTTAACATCTCATTTAGGTATTATTTTTCTTCTCTTTTTGGCAGGGTTAGTCCTGCATCCTCAGAAGCTCCTGCGTCTTTTTCGCGAGGTATTCTGGGTAACTCTTTTAGCATCAGTATTTTCATTCTTAACCGCTTTCGGCATCGCTCTTATTACAGGCCGCTTTAGCGTTTTCGCAAGTTTTCTAATAGGCATATGTTTGATGTTTTCCAGTACCGTTTTAACAGTAAAGCTGCTGCCGACGACAAAATTGCACCATAAAAAAATCGGAGCTATATGTATAAGTATTCTGATTTTAGAGGATATTTTCGCAGTTTTAGTGCTGGCATTTATCCATGCTTTCCAGGGCTCAGGAAGTTTTATCATAGCTATACCTCTTATTCTTCTGAAAGTTGCGGCGCTTTTTATAGGGGCGGCTTTGTTTGAGAAGTACATATTCCGCTATATCATCAGGCAGGTTGAACGGGTGCATGAAATGATTTTTATTTTTGCACTCGGCTGGTGTTTTTCCAACGGCTGGCTGGCATATAAAATCGGCCTTTCATTTGAAATAGGAGCCTTTATTGCCGGGGTAGTGCTTGCGAGGCACCCGATATCGCTGTTTATTTCCGAACGGCTTAAGCCGCTTAGAGATTTCTTCCTGCTGCTGTTCTTTTTCTCATTAGGTGCAGAGATAAATTTTCCCCAGATTATGAAACTGCTCCCCCATGCGGTTTTACTTGCCGGGGTTTATATATTGGTAAAACCTCTTTATTTTAAAAAAGTCCTGGAGTGGAAAAAAGAACAGCGTGCTTTAGCTAAAGAAGCAGGTGTGCGATTAGGCCAGGCAAGCGAGTTCTCACTTCTAATTGCTTTTGCCCTTTTAAAGGCGCAGTTTATAAATGACAGTATATTTAATTTTATCGAAATAGTTACAATTTTGACGCTTATATTTTCCTCCTATGTGGTTGTGTTTTTGTATCCTACGCCTATTGGTGTTAGAAAAGGATTGATTCAGGATTAATGAAAAAAATACTCCGGTTTTATACCAGGTTCTTTGGACTCTGGGTGCTGATAGGTTTTATCGCAGCCTATTTCTATCCCCGGGTTTTTATACCGCTTAAGCCGGGCATGGAGTGGTTTTTTGCCTTTACTATGCTGGGGATAGGTATTGTTTTGAATCTTGATGAGTTAAAAGCTGTTTTAAAAGCACCCGGCATTATCATTTTGGGAGTTTTAGCCCAATACAGTATCATGCCGCTGTTAGCGTTTTTATTCACCAAACTCTTTTCATTGTCCTCTGCTTTTTCCCTGGGGTTAATTCTTACCGGCTCGGCTCCAGGGGCAATGTCCAGCAATGTGATTTCATATCTGGCAAGGGCTGATGTATCTTATTCTGTTTCTTTGACTACTGTTTCGACATTTCTGTCTCCCGTTTTAACCCCTTTCTTAATATATATTCTGGCACACTCATATTTTAAAGTTAATTTTTGGACCATGTTTTCCGGGATTCTGAAAATGGTGGTAATCCCTTTAAGTATAGGAATATTTTTAAAAATTAGGTTTGAAAAACGGTTACAGCCGTTTATTGCAATATTTCCTGCCATTTCTGTTACGTTTATTGTATTTATCTGCTCTCTCGTTGCTGCATTGAACAGGCATTTTATCGCTCAGATGAGCATGTTTGTTTTATTGATAGTATTTTTGCTTAATGTCAGCGGGTATTCTTTAGCCCGCTTATTTCATATAATATATGAAATAACGTAAATGCGGGCTTATCCCGACCCCCTGAAATCTGGAAGATTTCGGGGACTAGTCCTGCTAAATTCT
>CAZLTA010000235.1:0-2329 GCA_964562345.1 uncultured Planctomycetia bacterium | reverse complement strand
AGCATCCCCCTGTTCGGCTGATAACTTGGCACAATCTCCTGCAGTTTCTTCACTATCCCCTCCGCATCCATCGCTCTTGCCAGCACTTCCAACTCCTTAATATCCTTCTCCAACTTCTCCCTATCAACTTCTTCAACTTTAGCAATAAAAATCTTTTTGTACCCGCTATCTCCCAGTACCCCGTTCCTCTCTTCCTCAGTCATTATCTCCTCAAACATCTTCTCTCCCGGTCTTAGACCCACAAACTTTATCTCTATATCCTCACCAACTTCAAACCCGGACAAATGGATTAATTCTTTAGCCAGGTCCAATACCTTTATCGGTTTTCCCATATCCAGTACGAATACTTCTCCGCCCTTACCCAGCGTACCAGCCTGGATCACCAATTGACTTGCTTCGGGTAAAGTCATAAAATACCTCTTTACCTCCCTATCAGTTACTGTAACCGGCCCGCCTTCGGCAATCTGTTTCTTAAACATAGGAATAACGCTGCCATTGCTTTCCAATACATTTCCAAAGCGAACTGATACAAATTCTGTTTTACTCCTACTTCCCAAATCCTTTACCACCATCTCTGCCACTCTCTTGCTGGCACCCATTACACTGGTAGGATTAATGGCTTTGTCAGTAGAAATCATTACAACCCTTTCCGCCCCATACTTCTCTGCCAACTCCGCCATATTCTTAGTTCCGATAATATTATTCAACACTGCTTCATCAGGATGGTATTCCATCATGGGAACATGTTTGTGGGCTGCCGAATGAAAAACCACCTCTGGCTTATACTTCTTAAATATTTTATCCATCTTATTTCTATCCCTGATATCTGCCACTACAGGTAAAATCTCCATATCCGATCCTGCTTCCAGCCATTTTCCTTCGAGTTCAAAATTTATATGGAAAAGGCTATTTTCGCTATGGTCTAACAAAATCAAACTTCTTGGTCCAAATCTGCAAATCTGCCGTGCCAGTTCTCCTCCGATTGAGCCTCCCCCTCCGGTCACCATCACTCTTTTATCCTTAAGATATTCTAAAATCCCCTCCAAATTCAAATCTACCGGCTCTCTCCCTAACAAATCTTCAATCCTTACCTCCCTAATCCGGGAAATACTGACCTTTCCATCCACCAATTCATACAGTCCAGGCAAGATCTTTATCTTCACTTTCTTATTTTTTATATTATCGATAATTTTTTTAATTTGTTTTCCCTTCGCAGTAGGAATAGCAATAATAACCGTATTTATCTTTTCTTTTCCCAAAACATCATTTATATCTTTAACTCTTCCCAATACTTTTCTGCCATGAATTCTCTTTCCAATCTTTTCCTCATCATCATCCACAAAACCGATCAAAGTACCTAAATTACATCTTTTTATTATCTCCCGGGAAATAACCTCTCCTGCATCTCCTGCCCCTACAATTAATACTTTCTCCCCTACTACCTTAAAATTACTTTTCTTTTCACAATATAATCTCCAAATTAATTTACTTCCTCCAATAAAGGCTAAACTAAAAAACCAGGTTAACATCTTTACGCTCCAAGGGATATAACTCTTAATTACAAAATTTAAATATAACAGTGAGCTAATCATTGCTATCGTAACAGTCCCAGTAATTAAAAAAAGATCGTTAATACTTATATATCTCCAAAGTCTATTGTACAATTTAAATAGCAAAGCAAAGACAATATAAGATATAGAAAAATAAACACATAGTCCTGTTAATTGACAAAAATGTGATATCCAATCTTGTCCAAATCTTAATATTAGCGAAAGAACCAAAGCAATATTTATAAATAATAAATCCTGAACCACCCAATAAATTTTTCGAGATACTTTCACCACTTTTTCCCCTTTTTATTTTGAATAATATCTTTCTTATTTGTTTTTTCTTAGCTGCAAACCGTAAAACGATAACCAAAAACTCTACTGTGTACTTACTATATTCGACATACTATTTAAAACTCCTTCTTTTTTATTAAAATATTTTCCATATTATAGAACTTTTTTTATATTACAAAATAATAAAAAACCCCAACATTCTCCCCTTAAAGGGAGAATGTTGGGGTGAGGAACACTTGTAGGGGTTTAATTTATTAAACCCGACCCCGCGTAGGACAGGCGTCTCGCCTGTCTATTCGCTATTTTTCCTTGTATTTTATTTCTTTACTCGCAACTCGAAACTTGTAACTTGTAACCTTCTTTATCTTTTCTTCACTCGATACTCGATACTTGATACTATATACTGTTTCCCTACCCGCTCCACGCTAACTACACGTAAAGCAAAATCGCCACTACTCCAAACACCGCTTCAATCCCCATCAACACCA
>CAZLTA010000234.1:0-2336 GCA_964562345.1 uncultured Planctomycetia bacterium | reverse complement strand
CTTGATTGACAATACTTCTGATTATATATTTTACCCTTTCAAATTTAATTTTTGGACACTTGAATAAAAACCAGACATAGTATATATTCTTCTTATGAAAAATATACCTGCAGTAAGAATAGAAGCAATTAATACTCTGATGAGAGACGCTAAGCCTTACAGGTTACAACAGATAGAAAAGGCCTTATTCTCAAGCGATATTACCTGCTGGGATAACATTACAACACTTCCAAAGAAAATAAGAGAAAGACTCACTATCAATATCCCTTTTTTCTCCTGCAAAGAAGGTGAAATAATATCCAGCAGAGAAAAAGACGCATTCAAAGCAGTTTTAAATCTGCTCGATGACTGCGGAATAGAAACAGTCCTGATGAAAAATGCGCGCAATAATTGGACAGTATGTTTATCAACCCAGGCAGGGTGCAGTATGGGATGCATATTCTGCGCAACAGGAAGTATGGGGCTGATACGGAATCTGAATATCGACGAAATTATTGACCAGTATAGATTCTGGGTAAAATTTATGAAGCAAAAAAAAATTGCGGGTAACATTACAAATCTGGTATTTATGGGAATGGGCGAACCATTTTTGAACTACGAAAATACAAGGGATGCAATACGTCTGCTACTTAAACACAGTAGTATCGGAAAAACCCGCATCACAATATCAACAATAGGGATTATTGCCAAATTGGAAGAAATTCTGAAAGACAAATTCTGGCCCGATGTAAGAATTGCAATTTCACTGCAGAGCGCAAATTATAATACAAGGAAACGGCTTATCCCTAAAACGAGTAACCATTTTTACCAAGAGCTCGATGAATGGGCCAGAAAATATTTTAAAAAATATTCCTCCAGGCGGAATTATTTAACCGTTGAATATATAATGTTAAAAAATATAAACGACACGGATGATGAGCTGAAAAAACTTATAAAACTGGCGAAAAGAATCGGCAAGGTAAAGGTAAATTTAATACCGTATAATTCAACAAAAGATGAATTTCAAAAAAGCGATTTTAAAACTATCCTGAAATTCAAAAGTAGTTTAGAGGAAAATGACATCACAGCTACAATCAGAGAATCTAAGGGGCAGGACATAAAAGCCGCCTGCGGGCAGTTAATTGCCGAAAATAAACAGGGCAATATATCCCCTGAATGAAGAAGTTATTTCCCTTTCACATAAGAAACAACCCATTGATAGAATTTAGCGGCAGTCTTTGTAACCCCGATTGCCTCGCTCTGATACATACTACGCCTTTCATACTGAATAAGATTTTTCTTGGCAATAATCCTTCTCAATAAATTGCTTTTCTCTTTAGCCTCCGGCAGTGTAATAGATTTTACCAAATCACATACATCAAAATGATCCTGCGATATAGATCTAATTCCTTTCTCATATATACAAATAGCATCTGCTGACGAAATTACACATTGTACAGCTAATGTACCAACAGCATTATAATTATTATTTTCTAAGGCAGCTATCATTTGGCTATGATTATCTTCTGCTTTTTTAAGATAATCTATTGCTGCTGATTTGTCTTCCTGTTTAATTTTTATTTTCTTAGCGCTCATATTATTTAAGATATAAAGGGTCTTTCCCGTAAATAACAGAATAAGACCGCATCATTGCTGAAACCGGCGGTTGATTTTTCCTGAGGCGTCTAACAAATTCATCCTTTGTTTTTACATAGCTATCCAAATTAACTCCAAAATATTCATAAAATTGAGCCGAGATATTTTCTACAAATATCCCTTCTATTTGCTTTTTAACAAACTCATTTCTGGTAACTACTGCTATATCAACATCGCTTTTTTCATTTGTATTACCTGTTTGTAAACTTCCATATAAAATGAGAGAAACAATTTTACCTCCTATTCTTTTTTCTTTTATTTTTTCTTTTAAGAATTTAAAGATATCTTCTTTGACAGAATATTCTTTTTTAAAAGCCGGTTTAAGTATATCCCGGACAATCCTACTATTTGCGTTGAGCCTATAAATATGCTCTCTGCCAATAATATCCCTTTTTAATATATCTTGGTTATATAGATCTTTAAGTGCGGCATGGACTGCTGGCGGGGTAATTCCAATTAATCTTGCTATTTCCCGGCCGGAGGCAATAAAATCTTCTCTGCGGGAAATAAAAAGACGGATTATTTTTATCTTTGAGCTCGTATTTAAAATATTGTCCAGTGATTTTTCAATAGCCATATTGTTAACCTCACTTTACATATGTAAAGTATACTTTACATATGGCAGCTTGTCAAATAAAAAGCGAAGATGCATTTTTTATCTTTAGCCCGCTTATTTCATATAACATATAAAATGACGTAAC
>CAZLTA010000233.1:0-2344 GCA_964562345.1 uncultured Planctomycetia bacterium | reverse complement strand
ATTCTTTGCTGAGAAGGTAAGCTAGAACTAAAAATACAAATATCTTTTTTTAAAATATTCATTATTTCTTCAATTTCTACGCCCACATTTCCTCTTAAGGTTGAATCTACTTTCTTATAAATCATATCATTTTTATTAATATTTAATTTTTTTAAAATATTTCTTAATATTTTCCTAGCTGTTTTACCTTCTAATTCGCGAGTCTCTGTATCTATTACAAAAACATCTAAATTATCAGGAATAATTATTGTTAATTGTTTATTAAATGTTGATACCATTGTATTATATCCTTTTTTTGCAAATTGCACTCCGGTATCGTTAGCGCCTGTTAGATCATCTGCTATTACATAAATCATCCATCATACCTCAGTAAATATTTTTTGTATTTTTTTAAATATGGAATTAGTCCGCCGCTTTTTAAAATCATTAATAATTGTTGAGGATATTTTTCAAATGAGATTTCTCTCTCCGGATTATACAGAGTAATTAAACCGTCTTTAAGATTTATCTTTATCGAATCACTTTGATTAACTTTTTTTATTATATCTAAACATTTTACTACTGGCAAGCCTACATTAATCGCATTTCGATAAAAAATACGTCCAAAAGATTCTGCCACAATAGCTTTAACTCCTGCACATAAAAGAGCTCTGGGCGCATGTTCTCTGCTGGAACCGCAACCGAAATTTTTACCGGCTACTATTATCCAATCTTCTCCTGCAATCTTTTTGGAAAAATCGGAAATAATATCTTCCATGGCATGTACGGCAATTTCATTCGGCAAAGTTAGATATAAATATCTTCCCGGATAAATTTGGTCTGTATCGATATCATCTCCTATTTTAAAAACTTTCCCCATTATTATAGATTTAAACATATTAAATATTCCCTTCTGGGTTCCCACTTTCGTGGGAATGACAATAATAGACAGGTGAGACACCTGTTCTGCGATTAGTGATCAATTGGTAAATTGTAAATATTTTATCTGACAACTGAAAACTTGTACTTAATACTAACGACTATCTTTCTGTACGCTTCAGGCTAAGCGCTATTTAAAAATTATAAAAATTCTCGAGGGTCGGTAATAACTCCCTCTATTGATGATGCAGCTGCAGTGGCAGGAGAAGATAAGAATATTTTAGCTTCTTTACTGCCCATCCTGCCGGGGAAATTCCTGCTGGAACTGGATATGCATGATTCACCTGAAGATAAAACACCCTCATGTGCACCCAGGCAGGGACCACAGGAAGGAGTTACCAGGACTGCGCCTGCATTCAATAAAGTTTGAATATATCCTAATTCAATACACTTTTGTAATATTTTATGAGAAGCGGGAACAATGAGCAATCTGACAGATGGAAATATTTTTTTATCTTTTAAAATTTGAGCTGCTATTTTTATATCATTCATTCTTCCTCCTGTACAAGTCCCGATTAAAGCCTGTTGAATCGGTTTTCCTTTTGCTTGAGAAACAGGGACCACATTATCCACTCGATGCGGAAGAGCAATCTGTGGCTCAAGATTTGATATATCAAAATCATAAACAGATTCATAATCCTTACTGTTTTCATTATCTGCAAACTTCATCGTCTTATATTCTTTGTATTTTCCCGAATTAACATCTATAAGATATTCCCTGACTTTTTCATCCGGTCGAATGTAAGTTGCTTTCGCTCCCATTTCCACTGACATATTACAAAGAACCAATCTCTCATCCAAAGACATTTCTTTTACTGTCTCTCCGTCAAACTCTATTGCTTTATATAATGCTATATCTGTTCCTAACTGAGAAATAATATGAAGAATAATATCTTTCGCCATAACGCCTTTTCCTATTTTTCCCTGTATATTAATTTTGATGATTTCCGGAACTCTAAACCATATCTTTCCTGTCAGCAAAACTGCTGCCATATCTGTTGCACCTATGCCGGTTGAAAAAGCACCAAAAGCTCCATGAGTAGTGGTATGGGAATCCGTAGCAACCAGGACCATTCCCGGCCAGATTAAACCTGCTTCCGGCATCACTTGATGACAAACTCCCCGGTTGATGTCAAAAAAATTGTAAATCCCCTGTTCTGATGCAAACTTCCTCATTTTTCTCTGGTTTTCTGCCGCTCTAATGGTGGGTGCGGGAGCATAGTGATCCATCACAAAAGTTATTTTTTTAGGATTCCATACCCTGTCTCCACCCATCTCCTTAAAAGATAGGATTACTTGCAGATACAAATCATTAACCTCGGCCAAATCTACATTAACTACAATAAATTCACCGGGCTTAACGGAGTTTCTTTTTGAAGCCCGAGATAATGTTTGATAAATTGGATGCATATAATAAAATTCTCCT
>CAZLTA010000232.1:0-2372 GCA_964562345.1 uncultured Planctomycetia bacterium | reverse complement strand
TTTTCTTTTAATACCTGAGTAAGATATGCCGCACCCCATTTGAGAACCTTTAATTTTCTCTCACCTCCAATTCTGGGAGGTTCATCTCCGGGGATATCGCAGCATTTCAATCTTTTCTTCCCCGCTCTGACAGATAATAATGGTTCAATACCTATTCTGGTACGAAATGTTTTCTCCTCTACCTGGTAGCTTCTTTCTTTATCTAAATCTAATTCCCTGAAAATTTTAGTCTTCCATGCCCGGAAAATCACCATTGCATCTGTATAGTGTGAACCATGAAGTAAGTTTATTAAAGAGGTGAACATCCAGTTGCCGAAAGCTGTGATTCTATCATCATCATAACTTTTAGCTCCTTTTGCATAACGTGAAACTATTACCATATCATAACCTTCCTTAATTTTCGCAATTAATTCAGGGATAAGTTCCGGAATAGAATTACCATCGGGGCTGAAAGTGATCACATAATCAGTTTCGATGTAATCCATTGCTTCAATGTAAGCACAGCGTATGCCTTCTTTTTTCTGAACTATCAACTTGCAGCTGCATTTTCCCGTATATTCGATTGTGCCGTCCTGTGAACCGCCGTCAACAATTATAATCTCATCAACCCAGTCTTTTTTTATCCTGGGCATAATTTCTTTCATACCGTCAATTTCATTAAGTGTAAAAATCATTAACGTTATTTTCATAATTTACAATTAAGCACAATTTCAGCAACAACCATTATATATTATATACATGCGGCTAACAAGCGGTTCTAAGGTTAAAGAATAAAAAAAACCCCGCCTCTATTACGAGAAACGGGGTGGATAGTTAATAGAATCTACTCTACACTAATTGCGTTTACAGGGCAATCTTCAACCATCTGCCTGGCGCTTTCCTCATCGGCCTCATCTACTACACCAGATTTAGCAACAGCCTTATCCTCATCCATCTCAAAAACACCGGGTACAGTATTGATACAAAGTCCGCAGCCTATACATAAATCAGGGTCGACTTTTACAATCATTGTTTCACCTCCTTTTTTCATCCCATATTATACCGTTTGTTTTAAGAAACTCTTTATCTTCTTTATCAAGCTGCATCTTTTTATGTTTCCGTCTATCTATTGTTCCCAGATAAGAATTATGTTTGCCGATTATATACATTTCCAGGGCTATATCACCATCCAGATTTAATTTTTTAAGTTTTTCTCTGAAATTCTGAAATTCCCGTGAATTTAATAACATCTTACTGAAAGCCTTTTTGAGCTTTTTCAGTTCTCTATTTAACTCTTTTTCCCAGCTCATAGACTCACCTCTTGCAGTTAAAAAATATTTTATTACTTATGGGAATAATACTATTAGCCGAAAATGCAAAACAATTTTTTCACTTTTTCAAAATATCATACTGCTCAATATTATACTCAACAATCTTATTCAGATGTTCTAAAGCCTCTTTTACCTCGGGGCTTTCTTTCATAAGGTGCTTGAACCTGCCCTGAGTTTTTAAAAATTCGGTCACAGGTTTCAATTCTTTAAATTTCATGGCATTTGTGAGTTTCCCGTTCTCATACTCCACAACAGCAAAAAGCCCTGTTTCGACAACAAGTTTTGCCACTCTATCTGTTAAAGAAGCGTCATGTCTCCACCCTAAAGGACAGGGAACGATAATGTGCAGGAATTTAGGCCCTTTTACAGAAAGCGCCTTTTTAACCTTCTTCTCTATATCCCTGGGGTATCCCACAGATGCAGTTGCAGAATAGGGGATATTATGCGCGGCACAAATTGCAGCCATATTTTTCTTAGACCCTGGATTACCCAAAGAACGTTTACCCGCAGGAGATGTTGTTGTACTGGCATAAAGCGGTGTCATACCGCTTCTTTGGATTCCTGTATTCATATAGGCTTCATTATCATACATCACATACAAAACATCCTGCCCTCTCTCAAGCATTCCGGAGAGAGCCTGAAATCCAATATCTGCAGTCCCGCCATCACCGCCCTGAGCTATAACATTAACTGTATCTTTTTTGCCTAAATGCTTCAGCGCCACTTCAACTCCTGAGGCAACTGCCGCAGTATTCTCGAATACCGAATGAATCCAGGGCACACACCAGGAAGTATATGGAAATCCAGTTGAAAAGACTTCCAAACAACCTGTTGCATTTGCAATAATAGTATTATGCCCGGCCGCATTTAAAACAATACGCGCAGCCATAGATTGGCCGCAGCCAGCACAGGCAGTATGTCCGGAAACAAACAAATTATCCTGCATTAAACACCTCCTAATGAGCTCACGATTTACGAAATGTAGTGCCCTGAGGAATTCGTAGAATTCCCAGGATTAAGTCCTTGAAATCGCTTCGCGATTTCTAAGGGCCCTCGTAAATC
>CAZLTA010000231.1:0-2374 GCA_964562345.1 uncultured Planctomycetia bacterium | reverse complement strand
TTTTTTAGAAAGATATTTTAAGATCGAATTTATTACCTCAATATTCTTTTTTTTCACCCCTGATGATATATTGTAAATTTCACCAACTTCGCCCTTTCGTAAAACCAATTCAATCGCCCGGCAGTTATCTTTTACATACAGCCATTCCCTGATATTTCTGCCGTCCCCATAAAGCGGTATTTTTTCATTTCTGACTGCTTTAATGATAGAAAGCGGAATTAATTTTTCAAGATATTGAGCAGTCCCGTAATTGTTGGAACAGCGTACAATTATAACAGGCAAACCATATGTTTTGTGAAAAGAAGAACATAATAAATCCGCACTTGCTTTGGTAACTGCATAAGGTGAGGTTGGATTCAAAGATGCGGTTTCTTTAAAACTTCCCTTTTTAATACTCCCATAAACCTCATCGCTGGAAACCTGCAGAAATAAATCCACCTTTTTTTCCAAAGACTTAGCGAGTAAAACATAACTGCCGTAAAAATTGGTCTCAACAAACGGCTGCGCATCTTTAATGCTTCTGTCAACATGACTCTGGGCAGCAAAATTTACAACCAAATTACATTTTTCTACCGCTTTATCAACATCACGGGGACGCGTAATGTCGCCTTTTATAAAATTTATCTTTTTTAAAACCCCTTTCAGATTTTCCTTACTCCCTGAATAAGTCAATTTATCAATAACAGATACTTTATGCCCCTTTTCAACAAGCAGTCTGGTGAAATGAGAACCGATAAAACCCGCCCCTCCTGCAACCAATATTCTCATAATTAAATTTTGATTAATTTCTTTTGAATAAGCTCATCAAAAGCCTTATCGAATTTATCGAAAGAAGGTTCCGTTTTAGCCCATTCAATCAATTCTTTTAATCCGGCCGAAATATCTATCTCAGGACTCCAATTAAGAATTCTTTTAGTATTTGTAATATCCGCATAACAATACCTGACATCTCCTTTCCTGTAACTGCCGGGTATAGAAGGCGCTACATCTTTATTAAAGAGGCGGGACAAAAGATGAGCCATCTCTTTGATAGCTATTGGAGTGCCGCTTCCTATATTACATATTTGATAATTGGCCTCCTCTCTTTCTAAAGCCAGAACAGCCGCTCTGACGATATCATGCACCGATACAAAATCCCTGCTTTGATTACCGTCTTCAAACACAAGGGGAGATTTCCCGTTTTTTATCCGGGCTATAAAAATTGCGCACACCCCTGTATAGGGATTGGAAAGAGACTGCCTCATCCCATAAGCATTAAAAAACCGCAGCGATGTAACCGGAATATCATAGAGCTTTCCCACTAACAGTGAAGTTTCCTCCTGTATCTTTTTACTCAAAGCATAAATAGAATTGGGCATCAAAGGAGTCCTTTCATCTGTCGGAACAGGCTCCAATTCAGCTCCGCAATCCGGACAGTAAAGTTCCCAGTTTTTATTTTTAAGCTGTTCTTCATTTCTTAAAGACGGTTTTACCCCGCCGCATTTCGGACAATTATATAACCCTTCTCCGTAACTGGACATTGAGGCACTAATAATTACCTTTTTAACTTTATGTTTATTATTTACAAGAATATCCCATAAATTAGCAGTGCCTAAGTCATTTACTTCCATATATTTTCTTATTTCGTACTGAGACTGGCCTACTCCGACCATAGAAGCGAAATGAAAAACCGCATCAACATCGATTAATGCTTTTTTGAATGAATCGTAATCTCTTACATCCGCCCATATATAGCGGGCGTCTTTATTTAAATAATCAGGCTTCTTACCCTGATGAACCTGCTCTTCCAGACTATCATAAACTATAACTTCATAACCATTTTTAACAAGGCCGTCCACTAAATGGGACCCGATAAACCCAGCACCGCCGGTAACAAGAACTTTCATTCCAACCTCCTTAAATATATAAAATTTCGAAACTTCGGTATAAATATAAGTTACTGCGTGAATTACTTCCTGCCTAACAACATAGAACTGGTAAAATTATACATAATGAGCTGTCATTTACCAGTATATAATATCAAGAATGGCTTCTTGGAATAAGGGTTTTCTTTTATTACAACCCGTGTCCGATAAACCTGCTCTATCAATTTGTAATCCATAACTTCCTGAGGCAGGCCATCTTTCACAATCTCTCCTTCGTTTAGAAGAATAAGGCGGCTGCAATATTCAGACGCCAGGTTCAAATCATGCAGCACTGAAATAACTGTAAGCCCGTCTTTATTAAAATTTTTAAGGATATCCATTATTTCAATCTGGCTTCCGATATCAAGATGAGAAGTCGGCTCATCCAGCAAGAGCAATTCGGGCTCCTGCACAAAAGCCTGTGCAATTAAAACTTTCTGCAATTCTCCTCCTGAAGTTTCATTTATTTT
>CAZLTA010000230.1:0-2405 GCA_964562345.1 uncultured Planctomycetia bacterium | reverse complement strand
TGTTTTGCGGTAATATCTTTTTATCCTTCATTTTCATACCCTTATCTATCCTCTTAATATAATTATAACATAAAAAATGGTTTTGTCAAGTTTTTAGTTAGTATTAAAACAACTATTTGTGGAATTTTTTTAACCAATCCTGAATAATCTGCCAGTGGTCAAAAGCAAACTCCTCCCGCAACGGCAATTTCTTTATATCGAATGCCTCCAATGACTTAGCATCACTTTGAGCAGAAGGCGCACCTTTTGCTTTAACAATAAATACAGTTGAAACAGTTTGAAACCTGGGGTCCCGCCCGAGTTCAGAATAAGTATGAAATTGTTCTAATTCTGTCACTTCAAGGCTTGTTTCCTCTCTAACCTCTCTTATCAGACAGTCTTCCAACGATTCGTTGGACTCCAGAAAACCACCCGGCAGCGCCCAGCCAAAAGGAGGATTTTTTCTCTCGATTAAAAGAATTCTATCTTTATCCAGTTCAATTATTGCATCCACTGTAGGAATAGGGACCTTGGAAAGCTTTCTTAATATATATCCGGCATGCGATATAAAAGAATGCTCAAATATCTTATAATCTCCAGGTGTGTGTAAAACAAATACCAGCTCTTTAAGTACAGTCCCTTGATGAATATGATTAATAGTCTCTTCAGCCATAATCCAAGCAGCTTCTTTTACCAAAAATCTTCCCACCCCGCAGCCCAAAGCCGGAATTCCTATTATCTTAAGCTCCTTGACCCTGGCTAAATCCAAAAGAGAATCCATCGCCTTCCTTATAATATGCTGGTCAGTTTTAAAATTCATAGCCATGGTAGCTGTATGAATCACATATTCAGCAGCTAATTCCCCGGCTGATGTAATAATCGACTCCCCCAGGCCTATAGGTGCAAAACTCACCGCTTCTTTCTCTATACTGCCGCCCCCCTTTCTCTTGATCGCAAGGGCCAGGCCTCCACCCATCTTTAATTCTGTATTGGCAGGATTAACAATAGCATCTGATTTTAATTCCGTAATATCGCCGCATACAAACCGAACTTTAACATTATTTATTTTCATAATATTATTCTATCATTGTCGACCATCTTTTGTAATCTTTAAGCTTCCAGTCTTTTTTGGAACCCGGATTCGCCATTGCCAAATCCTCTATCCCGCAGAGAGCTTTTCGGCAATTCAAACAGCTGCCCGGACAATCATAAAGAGGATAAAATTTATCGCCTCTTCTTTTATAAAGAGGAATATCTATACCTTCACAATTGACAGAACTCATAAAATGTCTGTTCAGGCCTTTAATACTGCCGTCTTCCATTTTCTCATATTCCATACAGAGGGCAAAACTGAGCCCGGTTTTGTCCGCCTCCCGCCTTAAAAAATCAAAAACATTCAATCTGTAATTGATATCCGCATGCAGATAATTGCCGATTCTTTCGCGGTAGAGTGAACCATATTTCTCAAAAATACCTGTGCCGAAATGTTCTTTTATAAAAGATAGAAATTCCTTTTTTATCAAAAGCGGAATATCAACAACGCTTGTTACAATATGCCTGGCGCCCGAATCCCTGCCTTTTTCGATTAACTCTTTAAGTTCATTTCTGCCGTCTGTAATATACGGTAAAATAGGGTCAATTCTTAAAACAGAAAAGATCCTTCTTTTACTCATCTGATAAATGTTTCCCAGAAGAGATTTTGCACCTGCCCCGCGAGGAATAATCAGCCTGTTCAATTTATCATTCAATGACAAAATCGAAACCTGCCCGAAATTATGAATATTTTCCTGCATCATGTCTAAAACTGCATGAGGCACTTGTGATTTCGTTGTAAATTCTATCGGGATATTTCTTTCAACGAATTTTGCGATGATTTTTTCAGAAAGATGAAATTTCTCATTCAGGACTTGAAAAGGGTCTGTTACGGGGCTTAAATATCCACAGGAGGCAATGTCCAGCGAATCAAGCTGTTTTGCCACCACCTCGTCAAAATCTTTTGCAGCTACAATAATGCCCTGCTCTCTAAAAACTTGAAACCATCCCGGGAAAGACCTGGCATAGCAAAAAAAACACCCGATAGAGCAGCCTGAATAAGGATTTATTAAAAGACGCTCTGAGGTGCATTCCCTTATACCGCCCCACCAGCCATGGAGTTCTTTTTTAGAAGATACAACTATATGAGGATAAGGGGTTTTGTCTATCTGATATTGTTTATTACGCCATAAAAAATTTTCCTTCTGCATTTATAACAGGAAGGACCTTAAGAAGATTTCCTGACTATATGAAGAAGAGAGATAGCTATGGAAATCAAAAGAATAGTATTTGCAAAATCAAGCCAGGCTTTATAACTGCCTGCAGACTTGATTCCCGTCATAACAGCACCAAGTAAAAGCAATATGCCAATCCAAATCAATAAAATGATGTGC
>CAZLTA010000229.1:0-2424 GCA_964562345.1 uncultured Planctomycetia bacterium | reverse complement strand
AGAGGTAATAGGGTTTAACTCCAATTGAAAGAAGTTTTTGATTTAGTTTTCTAAAAATTTCTGGTTTGTCGTTTACACCCTTGAGTAAAACACTTTGATTTCCAAGTTGAATTCCTGCATCAATTAGCATTGAGCAAGCTTTTTCTGTTTTATTAACAGGAAGTTAAATGATATTTTCCTGAAAAAAGGAATAAAGAAAAACCATTTCTCTTAATAATAACTGAACTTTCCCCATTTTTTCAAATAGGTTCAAGTTCCGGGAATAAAGATAACTGAAACCTATCCAGGTTTATCCCGATTTTTGTTTTTATGTTGTCAATTCCGGTTCGTGTGTATTTTAGAAGTTCGTAAATACCATCTGCAATGGCATAATTATAAAAGGATGGTACACCAAAAAATCGTTTTGAGAGGATAAATATTTTTTCCTTCATCAACTTCATTTTCAGGTCTAACCCTATCCAGATACTTGTAAAATAGGCAATGGCATGAACCAATACAGTCATGTTCCTGACACCGTTGTAAGATAGCAGCCTGACATCTTCGAGGTTATAGGATTGTTTGATATACCTGAAGCATTCGTCACATTTCCAGCGGGTAAGGTATCTTTCAACGACTGCATAAACATCGTTTGGGTTATTGATATCCACCTGCAAATTGGTCAGCAGTATCATTGGTTTTTCGCCAAATCCTTTGATGACAACAGCATAAAAATTTTGTTCCGTAATGTCCTTAAAACTTACCTGTGTGATACCGTATTGCAGTTCAATCTGGGTTTCTTTTCCCTGGTCTATTTTGGTTATTCTTGCTTTAAACGGCAGGTCGATGTAATTGTTTAAACGTTCGGTCTGGGTCTGCATTTGTTTTCCCTTACGGTTGTTAAAAGTTACCCAACGGTTGAGTTTGAGCCTTGTTACAAACTTCAATTCTTTTTCACAAAAGAAGCTTATCAACTCGTTGTTGTCGCCTGCACGGTCGATGGCCCATACGCCTTTGTTCCCGATATATTTGATTACCAGCAAGATTATGCATATTATCTTTTTGGTAAGGCTTTCATAACCTTTTTCTTTTGTCGAGTAACTTTCGCAGTAAAGAGGTACAATTTTGTTATGTTCCAGGTTGGCTCCCGTCACCTGGCATAAGTGGTAACCTGTTGCTTTTTCCTTTTGGCTGGCATCATAAATGCCACAAAGGTTCTCCATTGCTTTGGCATAAGGCTTTTTGATATCGCCCGGGTCTATGGCAATGACCATATCATTGGTGATTTTTTCCTTGCCCAAACGTAATACCTCGTGGTTTATCTTTTCGGTAAAATCATTGTCCCGCAGATGGTTGCACAGCCGGTTTTCGGTCTTTATCAGCTTGATGCTTTCTTTAAGGCACCTGCTGATATTCGATATCTTAACGTCTTTACAACACTGTATCCCATAGATAATTTGCCGGATAAATTTCTTTTCAGGTTTTTTCATATCCCTGGAAATGATTCCCGAAAATTTATTTACTTTCGCTTTGAATCTATTGATATCACATGAATTTGCGTCCATATCTTTGTTGTTTTGTTTGGCAGCTGCAACTTAAAGAATTTTGGGCGCAAATTTTTGGGGAAACTTTTTTTTTATGAAAAAAATATACCTTTCACTTTTGCAAATCAAAGATTCCAGCAAATTCAAGGCATACAAACAACGACTAATCTAATTTTGGGGAAAGTCCAGTAATATTAAGAGAAACTAGTGTTGTGTTAACTTAAAATTGACGGGTAAAGCCTTTTGAGTTTTATCCGTGCCTGGTCATTTGTAAATTGCCAGTTAATTTTGGCATTCTTATTATTCCTGTGATCTTGCCATGCATCTACTTCTGATTTTATTTCTTTCATTGTAGCAATATGTCGATTTAAACACTGTCCATTAAGCACATGCAATTCAATTTCTGCCATATTTAACCAACTCCCATGCTTTGGTGTAAAAATAAATTCAAATCTATCCCTGACCCTTTTAGCTTCTTCTGGAACAAACGTTTCATAGAAAGATGAGGCATCATGGGTTTTGAAATTATCCATAACCAATCTTATTTTTTTTGCTTTTGGGTACATTTCATCAGCAATTCTTTTCATAAATTTTGCCCAATCTGTTTTTGTTTTGTATTCCGTAATTTCAACCAGCCTTTTGCCCTTTAACGGTTCATTTGCCATAAATATATTAACCATACCGTGACGGATATATTCATAGTCAACTCTGGCTTCCTGCCCAGGCTTCATTGGTGTAGATGCGACTTCTTCAATCAACTGCTTGGGCGATTCATCCATGCAAACAACCGGATAGTCTTCATTATACGCCAGCTTGTATACATCAAGAACCTGTTCCATATTGGCTACAAACGCACTACTCTGTCCCGGTGGGATTACCCAACCTTTTACTTTCCAAGGCTTAA
>CAZLTA010000228.1:0-2427 GCA_964562345.1 uncultured Planctomycetia bacterium | reverse complement strand
GCAAAAAAGGTTTCCGGGATGGTTTTTACGGTTTTGTAGCTGCTTATTTTGCTTCCCTTTATCAGTTTTTCAGTTTGTTAAAGTACCGGGAAATTAAACACAAATCTTGAGAACAAAAGGGGGTGGCTAATGCTGTTTATTCTGACTGTTTTTATTCTCTTTCTTCCGTTAAATTCAGAAGCTGTTTTTGAAAAAGATACAGGACTAATGGAATCAGACATTTCATTCCTTGCGCTTAATCCTTTTAACGATGAGATAATTTACGCTGCCTCGAAAAATGCGTTGTATAAAAAAGAATCTCCCGGCAGCTGGCGGATAATTTATAAAGTGAAAGAAGGCGGCATTAATTTTATATATCCGGACTTTGCTGAATACGGACTTCTTTTTATAGCCGTAGATACGGGGTTATTGCTTACCAGGGACGAGGAGAGGTTTGAATATGTATTTAGGGACAGAAATCAAAGTGTGAGGTGTTTTTGTGTGAGAAGAATTGAATCCAGAATTTATCTGGGCACAAGCGAAGGTTTATATCAGGCGGATATGGGCGTATATGATTTTAAGAAGATGCAGGCTTTGCCGTCTGATTTAGAAGTTTACGGGATTGATTATGCAGATTCTGTCCTGTATCTGGCAACCAATATGGGGGTATACCAGAGCCATGATTTAAAGCATTTCAACCGCACATTCGTATCGTCCCGGGATGAGAACATTGTATCAGGGACCGCCGGGGAAGAAAATATAGATTCAGAGGAGCATAAAAATTCCCCCACTGTTATTAAGGCGGATGTTGAGGATAAAAGAAAGATTTATCTCGGCACTAACAGCGGCCTTTTTGTATCAAGTAATGGAGGTGTGAGTTTTGTCAAGACGTATCTGCAGGGATTGCCCAATACCAAGATTAATTTTATTCTGCAGTCAATGCCGGAACTTATTTATATTGCGACTGATAAAGGATTGTTTAAAGCCTATCCCGCAAGGAGAGCGGCTATGAATGTTTATGAAGGTTTGCCGACGAGGGAAATAAATTGTATCGGTATGGATAAAAAGGGAAAGATTTATCTTGCGACATCTCAGGGTGTGTTCATTGAAGGCGAAGATTCCAGAGAGCTGATGGAGAGGCAGTATCAGCTGCTTTGTGAGGATGAACCGGGCTTCCGCGAGATCCAAAAACAGTCCTTAGAATATAATGAAGTGAGTCCTGAGAAAATCAGGGCTTGGAGAAGGTCGTTAAAATATAGGGCGCTGATGCCTTCTTTGTCTCTTGGCTATGATAAGACTATAAGCTATTCAAAACAGGATTTCTGGGTTGGGCCTAAAGATTGGAGTTTAGATTTAAGCTGGAACTTAGGCGACTTAGTCTGGAATTATTACGAAGACGATGTTGATACCCGGGCCAGGTTAAATACTCAGCTGCGAATAGATATTTTGAATGAAGTAAACCGTCTTTATTTCGAGCGTTTAAGAACAAAAGGAGAACTTCTAAATAAAACTTCTAAAAACAGCCGGGAATATATTAAGCAAATGATGTATTTGGAAGAACTTACCGCAGCGCTCGATGCTTATACCGGTGGATATTATTCCAAACGGTTTGAGGAAATTAAATCCAGCAGGGCAAATAAATAATGAAAGCAGTATTGCAAAGAGTGAAAAAAGCAAGTTTAACTGTTGATAAAAAAGAGATTTCCGGGATCAAGCAGGGGCTTTTTGTTTTACTCGGGGTTGCTAAAGATGATAGAGATGAGGATATCATCTGGCTGGCCAATAAAATTATAAATCTGCGTATTTTTGAAGATGATGAGGGTAAGCTTAATAGATCGCTTCTTGATATTAGCGGTGAGATTCTTTTAGTTTCCCAGTTTACGCTTTTTGCAGATTGTGAGAAAGGCAGACGCCCTTCGTTTGATAATGCAATGCCTCCGGAGTATGCTAAAGAGATGTTCGATAAATTTTTTCAATATCTGAAGTCTCAAAATGTAAAAGTTGAACAGGGTATATTTAAAGCCCATATGGAAATTACGCTTACCAATTACGGGCCTGTCACCATAATTTTAGACAGCAAAGATAAATAGCCGGTATTTTCTCTGTAGTTTTCCAAATCATAATTAACCCGCTTATTTCATAAGATTACAAAATAGTAACAATGCGGGCTGCGCGAAGCGTCCTTTAGGGCTGCCCGCAGGGCGTCCTTTAGGGCTGCGAAGTGTCCTTTAGGGCTGCGAAGCGTCCTTTAGGGCTGCCCCGATCCTCCCTCTGGAATCTGGTAAGATTCCGAGGGCTAGTCCTGCTAAATTGTATCAATTTTGCAGGGTGATAAGATTATAATCTATCGGCCCTTCAGGCGAATATTTCATACACAGTATGAAATATTCGGGTTAAATGTTATACTGTATGAAATGATACCGCTAAGAGATGAACTTAAGAGCAGGA
>CAZLTA010000227.1:0-2452 GCA_964562345.1 uncultured Planctomycetia bacterium | reverse complement strand
AGATGGGTGTGTTTTTAAAGTTTCGATGGCAGATACTGGTAAAGTTTTGTGGGAAACTGAGGGAGAGGGCGTTGAATTAGTACATGATATAAGAATAATGGATATTGCCGGTGATAAAAAGTTAGTACTTATTGGAGCAAATGGGGTATTCGACATTCCTCTTTTCTCTCAGAATGATTAGATTATATGTCAATGATAGGTAAAGATTGCGTTATCTTTTTCTCTTAAATTGCTCAGTGGTTTGACAAAATGGCTTTTCGGAGATATATTTAATTGATTTTTGTTTTTAATAGTATTATTATTTCTTGGTAGTTTTTATTTATTGAAGGAAGGTTTAATTAAGGAATTAGTCCTGGAGATTCTATGAATTTTTCGGGGTGTTCTTTTATATTATTGGTATTCCTCGGTAGCTCAATTGGTAGAGCGGGTGGCTGTCAATGAGCACATAGTTTACGGAATATAGTGAACGTAAGTTATAGTGCGAATTGACTCCGAGTTCAGCACAAAGGATTTGTAGAATCCGGCTGCTATTTAGAACGAGGAGTTAATTAGGCAGCCTTCAGTGGAAACACTGGAGTGCAAACCAAGCTTTGTTTGGTGGTCCCGAGCGAAGTGAGGGAAAAATCGGGTGAATTCAGGGGAATCCGCCAAAATCTATGGCGGACAATCCTGAGCCAAGCCCCGACGATACGTAGGGGAAGGTGCAGAGACTATCCCGTAAGGGAGTACTCCAAATTAATTTGGGGGAAGCGCCTGACGCCTAAGTTCTGAACCCAAGGTGGTTCGGGATATGGTGATGAGATAGTCCAGTCCCAGCAGTAATGTTGGAGTAACTGTAACCACTAGGTTTGAGGTTCGAGTCCTCACCGAGGAGCCATGTATTTATAAGTAATTGATACATAAGGAGTTAAGAGAAATAGCCTCTTCATCCAGGGGAGGTTATTTTTTCGAGGTTTTCCCGGTAGCAGTATTTAAATTCTCTCTTAATCAGATCAGAAAATAACTAATCTTAAAGTATCTCTTTATCTCTAAAAGGGCGATCATTTAATCAAATATATGGGAATATAAGCAATGTAGTTGTTAAGTAGTGTTTCTCTATAAAAGAGAGAATAATCTTTGATTAAATGAAATATGGCTGATTTGTTCAGATATTTATCTCGCTTTATCTTCGGTTGATAGAGATAAAAGAAAGAGTTAAAATTTGAATTTATGCTGAGAATTTTCTTTTTCGATGATATCGCGGATGGCTTTTATGAAATCTGTGGCTGATTTAAGAGCATTTTTAGCTTCTGTTTCTGAAATAGAAATGCTGACTTCATATGTAAAGATATTTCTTTTCTTTCGCATCTTATCGAAATGCTGCACCAACGTTTTATATTTTTCTCCAAGGACAATTGATGCAAAATCAACGACAGTTTTATGTTGGTAACTATTATGCGGTCGGTACCCCTTTAATAGCATTAGAGCTCTACCAGCGTGCAGCATTGCTGTATAAGCGATAGTAAAAGCAGTTCCTTCATCGATTGGTATATTAGCTTGAGCAACTCTAATTTCCTTATAGGATCTCGAAATTAAGTTTTCTATTGCTGTAAAATTTATTTCCTGTTGTTTAATGAGGCCTTGTTCTGAATATTTTATAATAAAATCATCAAATATCATTTTCGCCTCCTATGAGAAAGATTTTTTTACCTTGGATAACTTCTTTGATGAATGAATCTTTTAGTTTTTTCTTAATATCCTCACTTGTGTATATACTATAGTTGATCTCTCTATTTAGCTTTCTTTCGAGTTCGCTTATTATTTCTACAAGCTTGTTTTCATCCGGATTACCTATTATGAACAAATCAACATCACTTTTTGCGTTATCCGCATTTTTAGCATATGAGCCATATATAAAGGCTGCTTTAATAGCTTTTAAAGGAAGTAGCACTTTTGATAAAGTGCCTTGTATGCCAACAGTTTTAAAGACTATTGTTTTAAGTTCGTTGTAAAGCGGATAATTTTTATTAAGAGAATAATATAAAAGATTACCTTTTTTGGAAGAGAAGAAGATCCCTTCTTTTTCTAACGTTATTAATTCTTTGCGGAGCATAGAAACAGGAGTATCAAGCTCTCGTTCAAGCTCCCTCAAGTAGAAGCTCTTATCGGGATTCGTGAAGTACAGTCGGAATATTACTTGTCTTGCCTTAGATTTGAAGATTTTTGTTATATCCATATTTTGTAACCTTTTTGTGTTACAATTGTAACCTATTTAGATTACAGGGTCAAGGTCGAAAGATGAAAATTTCATGAAAATAGTCATAGAGATATTTTAGATAATAGCTCAAGGTTAAGAACATTAATATACAATTAGATGTAGTTAAGATTGGTTAAAGGTTTAGTTCGAGTCCTTCCCGGGGAGCCAATTTTATTATCCCGAACTAAAAGATCGGGTTCTACGGGAGAAAATTCA
>CAZLTA010000226.1:0-2467 GCA_964562345.1 uncultured Planctomycetia bacterium | reverse complement strand
TTGATATTTTTTACTCGGGTCTCCATCCGTCAGCCAATGATTAACATCGCTTAGAGCAATTGAAGCGCCCAACTCTGTCGTTCCAATTCTCCATTCCTCAATCGCCTCTTGAAGGGTATTACGCAACCAATCAGACTTCAGATTTTTTACGCGATTATAAATTGTCGTTTGATGCGCAAATGCAAGATAACCTCTTTTAACTGCCATTTTCTTTATTTCATCCATAGAAGAAAACAGTAATTGATGCACAAGTACTGCTTTATCCTTGGGAAAAAATGTAAGCAAAAGTTCTTCAAAGTCATCTGGACATATTACAAAAATAAATTCCAAGATTATGTAAAGGCTTGATGTATTTACTTTATCTATTTTCTTAATCTGACTTTTGACAAGATTGTCCAACATCGAGTCTCCCCATTTTATTGTAGTATTTATCATTTCATTAAGAGAGCTTTTGAAATGACTTTTCACTAATTCGAGGAAACACATTTTAGCCTTATCATCTTGTATTGTGATTAAATAATTTAAAAATCTGTCTATTACATAGGGGCTCTCCTCTTGTGAAATAAAATTTAGCACTGTGTGTTGATACTTTTCCCTATTTAATTTGGAGAGAACCGAGTAGGCTGTTCCTCTCAGAATATAAGATGAATCATCTTCAATAAAATTACTCAAAAGAGATTCAGCCCAAAATGGAGTTTTATCAAGAGTAGCAAGCACTATGGATAGAACAATTTTAGCATAAGAATGTCGACACTTTGAAATGACTGCATTAAGATCAACCGGATTTCTAATCAATACTTTAAGAATTACCACTAAATGATGAGGTTTTAATGCATATTCCTTCAACACTTTCTCGCTAAGCCCGCTTGCTAAATCATCTAGTTCGAGTCCTATCTTCTCACGCATTCTTAAATAATATGAAAGATGTTTGGCTATCTCTTCAAGGTTATAAATATCCAGCTCTTTGATTCCAAGCAATTCATCCAGCTTTGCTTTTAGAAATTGAGGAGGCATTAATTGTTCAGCATAAGATTCTCGTACAAATAATCCAGCCATTCCGTATTTCATTTCTCCGAGAAAGTCTAACAAAGGTTCACTATTTTTTACAGGGCAGGGATCCGTGGTTTTATCAGCATTTAATTCGAGATTCATTGAGGAAAGATAGTCTTCAAGTAACTTTTTAATGTCTTCCATTTGCTTTTTACTATCGCAGAGGATAACCATATCATCCACATATCGCACATAATCAAAAGATTTCTTTTCAATAAGGTGGTCCAATTTATCTAAGTAAATATTAGCAAAGAAGGCGGAAAAGGCAGGTCCTTGGGGTATACCTTTAGCCGGAGGACTACAGGTTTTCTCTTTGCCATCTGAATCATCAATGTAGGTGTCTTCCAAAAAATCTTTTAAAATATTACAAATTTCATGTTCTGAACCGATTTTATCTAATATTAATTCATACAATCTTACTCTATCTATTTTGTCATAAAAGTGAAAAATGTCAGCCTTGATGTAATAAAAATATTCAGGATGATATAAAAAACTCATGACTCTTCTTTTCCTGCTTTGCCAAGAAGATTGCCAGCTATAGTAAATAGAACTGCCAGTTTTCCCTTCTGAATCAAGCCTATAACCGAGACAGGAATCGGAGAACGATTTTTCAAATTTTGGACCTATGACGTTAATTATTGCTTGGATGACTACATAATCCCTTGGATGTACAAATGCCATGCGCCGATATTCAAAATCATCCCCCTTTCTTTCCTTGGGTATCAAATACCAGCGATATGGAGCGGGCGAATAGGTATGATTTCTGAGTTCAAAGCGAAGGGTTTCTATGTTTTCTTCTAAATGTTCTTCAAAATATTCAAAGGCATGCATATCAAAGAAAGCCTCGTTTACCCCTGCATAATCCTTTACCTGTTCCCATGCTCGGTAAAGATTAGATTTTCGGTATACATTTTCAAAATTTAGAATGTCAGTTTCCCATATAGATTCAGGTTCAATAATATTTTCCCACAAAGCAAATCGAATGGGAGAAGGTTCAGGACGGTTGGGGTCCATAGATTGTTGTCGAATCTCAGACCTGCAGAATTTATCACAAATATTTTGCTCAATAAGTTTGCGGCAACTAATAGGTTTCATTTCTCTTGTCTTTAGATAATCCATCTCCTTTTGAGTGCGATCCCTATTGTAATCAGAGCAGTTACTCAATATTTGGTGTAAGGCCGTTTCTCCATCTTCAGTATTAATCATAATATATGCCAAAGCTAATCTCTCTTCGTGTTCCAAATGGTGCTGATTTACTGCTTTCTTCTTGAGATTTGAAAATGCTCTACATTTCTCGACTAAATCTCCAATTGGCGGCTTCTTTGCAATCCTGCCGGCAGTTTCTTTAGGTGCTACTTCGGCAGGTATAATTGCTTCTCTTGACCGGGTATGTTTTGGTTCTTTCTCTTCTACTCTT
>CAZLTA010000225.1:0-2478 GCA_964562345.1 uncultured Planctomycetia bacterium | reverse complement strand
AAAAATCACTGCCGTCTGCCCGCCTATTGCCGTATAGAAAACAAGAACAAAGGTTGAAAAAAATAATACCGCAGCAGCTGAATGAGACGGTAAAAAGATTTCCAGGATTTTACCCATTGCTAAAATCTGTGCTGAGATAACGCCTATCCAGGCTAGGACTATGATAAAACCTGTAATTCTTTTTACCCCCTCGCCATAAACCCAGGCAAGGAACTCCGGCAGGGTAAAAATCTCCGCAGGAAAAGGATATTTTTTATATATAAGTGCCAGCACAAAAAGTCCGATTGAACCCATAATAAGCCATAAACTGCCAGGTAAACCAACCTGATATGTCAAGCCTACAAGCCCGATAGTTGAAGACGCCCCTATAATGGTCGCCAGAAGTGAAAAAGCAAGTTTCGTAGAATTACTACTTCTACCTGCTAAATAAAAATTCTCCTCTTTCAACGATTTTTCTTTTTTAATAAAAGAGAGAACCAGCAAAACTGTAAAATAAATAAACAGAATCAGCATTGTGTTAATAATTATAATACAATCGTTAACATAGTCAATAGAAAATATAATTTGGAATTCACATAAAACAGGCTGGATTAACTTGTTTTTTACCTGCGGAAGAACTATTGCTCTACTATAAAAGCCTTAGAGAATTGGCGGGATATACAATCTGATTCTTTCTGCCCTTCTTTAATATCAAATTGCCATAATTATCTATACCTAAAGAAACTCCTATTAACCGTTGATTTTCCTGAATTATTTTTACTTTTTGCTTGTAATCAAGCGAATACCTTATCCAAATCTTCTGAATCTTCTCAAATTTCTTATCTTCTATCAGCAAATACAACTTCTCTAATTCATAAATTATCCGATTCAGGAGTTTCGCCCTGTCCACTTTATCCCCCATTAAAACTGAAAGCGAGGTAGAGTTTTTAAATTTCGGCTGAGAATTTACATCCACCCCAATTCCCAAAATCAGCTTGTCAATCAAATCAAATTCTGCAATAAATTCAACCAGCACACCGGAAATCTTTTTATTATTTATCAAAACATCATTGGGCCACTTTGTCTTTGCTTTTATTTTATACAATTTATTTAACGCAACGGCCACAGAAAGAGAACCTATAATGTTAAATATCGGCAAATAATAATACGGGACCTGGGGCGAGAAAATAACCGAACAGAGAATATCTTTATATTTTTCTGACTTCCAGTATTTTCCGGAACGGCCTCTGCCTTTCTTTTGCTGTTCGGCAATAATTAAGTTTTTCTCTTTTAGAATTTCTTTGGCAGCGTTATTTGTAGAATCAACCTCATCGAAATATATAATGTCTTTGATAAACTTTTCTTTGCCCAAATACAGTTTTATTATCTCCGGCAAAAGTCTGTGTCCAAAACCTGCAAATTCATACCCCTTGTTGGAATGAACTTTTATCTTTACTCCGTTATTAATCAGATAACTAATATGTTTCCAGACAGCAATCCTGCTGATATTGCATATGCCGGCTATCTGTTCACCCGAGATAAATCCCTTAGAGCTTAAGATTTTTAATATTCTTGTTCTTTGTTTTATACCTTGGGTCTGCATGATTTCACACAAATTCCGCAAATATGCTGGCCTACAAAATTTTTCTTCCTGAATTCATCTAATTTATTATAGCAGGCAATATGGCCAAAATCCCGGGGATTTTCTTTTATCGCACCGGCAGGACAGTCTGGGATACAATCAAAACAGTCCCCACAGCCGAATTCCAGAAGTTTTTTTTGCGGCAGTTCTAAATCAGTAAGAATTGTGACCAGCCTTACCTGAGCACCGTATTCAGGAGTAACCAGCAGATTATTTCTCCCTATCCAGCCTAAACCTGCCATATAAGCTATTTTTTTATGGGATAGATGGGATTTTTGCTTCTTCCAGTCAATAATCTGAGATACCGGAATTGGAAGCGCTTTATAACCTTCAGTTTGTAAAATATTGGAAATTTTTAAAGCTAATTGGTCTAAAAACATATTTACCATTCTATAATGATGATAATAAAGTTTTGTGGGATGGTCCTGAATTTGTTCCAGTACTTTTCCTGAAAGCCGATAAGCAATTGAAACAGCATAATCTAAATCTTCTAACTCTTCTTTAGAAAAATTGAATTCATTTTTTATTCCCTTTATACAACATGCTCCGAAAAGAGCCGCCTTTTCTCTAAACACAAATTCTTTAAGTTTTTTAACCAAATCAACATCTTCCATGTTTTCTACTGTTTGCTTTTCATCTTCTTTATCCAGACCATTAAATGTGCAATCGCTGCCGGCGTAATCCCGGAAATTCTCGATGCCCTGCCTAAACTGATCGGCTTAACCTTATTCAGTTTCTCAACTACCTCTAAAGACAACCCTGGAATTTGATTGTAATCAAACTCCTGAGGCAATTTTATCCTTTCAATTTTTCTGAATTCATCTATTTCTTTTAACTGTCTTGCAATATAACCTTCA
>CAZLTA010000224.1:0-2483 GCA_964562345.1 uncultured Planctomycetia bacterium | reverse complement strand
AGCTCCATCACATCTCCGCATACAGGATTACCTACATGGCCGACTCCATCAGGATTTTCCATTTCGCCTACATTCCTGGGATTCCTGAAATGGTCCATTACTTTTTCGCTATAATTTTCCATTTTATTTATTTTTTATACAGCGGTGACATAGCCCGTAATTTTTTAACAATCGGAGGCAAAACATCAAGGACATAATCTATATCTTCTGCTTGAGTAAATCTTCCCAGAGTAAATCTCAAAGAACCATGCGCCAGTTCAGGAGAAAGCCCTATAGCCAGTAAAACATGCGACGGCTCCAGGCTTGATGAAGTACATGCTGAGCCTGTAGAACAGGCAATGCCTTCGAGGTCTAAATTTAAAATCATAGATTCCCCTTCAACATATTCAACGGAAATATTTACATTATTCGGCAGGCGGTTAAGAGGATGGCCGTTTAATATTGTGTGTTCTATATTTTCTAAAATCCCGTTCATTAATTTATTACGCAATTTTACCTGCCTTTCTGATTCACTATTCATATCCGCTTCAGCTAATTCCATCGCTTTAGCTAAGCCGACAATCCCGGCTAAGTTTTCAGTAGAAGCCCTCCGCCCCTTTTCCTGGTCTCCACCCTGCAGAAAAGGTAAAATCTTCGTCCCCCGCCTGATATATATTGCTCCGGCACCTTTAGGCCCGTACAATTTATGCGCTGAGATGCTTAATAAATCTACTTTAAGCTCATCAACGTTTACCGGAATATGGCCAAATGTCTGGACACAGTCTGCGTGAAAATAAATCCCTCTCTCTCTGGCAATTGCACCGATTCCCGATATCGGCTCGATTGTTCCTATTTCATTATTGGCATGCATAATAGAAATTAAAATCGTCTCATCAGTTATTGCTTTTTTAACATCCTCAGGGTCTATGAGGCCGTATTTATCAACATCTAAATAGGTAATTTTAAAACCCTGCGTTTTTAGAAATTCAGCCGGCTCGGTTACTGCATGATGTTCAATTTTGGATGTAATTATATGGCTGCCTTTTTTCTTATTGGCATAAGCAATGCCTTTCAACGCAAAATTATTACTCTCTGTCCCCCCGGAAGTAAATACAATTTCTTCAGGCCTTGCCCCCAAAAATGAAGCTACTTTTCCCCGTGAACCCTCGAGAACCCGCCTTGCTTCCCGGCCAAAAGAATGCAGGCTGGAAGGATTCCCGTAGATATCAGAGAAATACGGCTGCATAGCCTTAACAACTTCCGCATCTACAGGAGTTGTAGCAGCATAATCTAAATATATATTCTTTCCCATCTTTAAATCCTCTGATTACAATTTAACTTCCATAGCATTAAAAGGACAAATATCCACGCATATCCCGCAGGCAATGCATTTATCTGAGAAAAACTTGACATCTCTGCTGCCGATGACAACTTCAAATGCCCCTGTAGGGCACATCGGCACGCACAGCCCGCAGCTAGTGCATTTTTCATCTACCATAGTAACATTCTGCGATAGAAGCTGTGTCCTGACCCCGGCTTTTGTTAAATATTCTATAGCCTGGCAATATTTATCCTCTTCGCCTTTTAATTCCAAAACCAACAATCCTTCCTCATCAGGAGTAATAGATGCTTTTAATATATTGAATTCAAGGCTGTAATCCCTGGAGAGTTTATATATTATAGGCTCATTCACAAGCTGAGAAGGAAAATGAAGCACTATTCTTTTCGTTTCCATACAGGCCGCCTCCTATGCTTCCCTTATTTTCAAGGGTTTAAATTTATAACCTGAATCAGCACCGGGCAATGGTGCTACAGCATCTATCAAAAGGAAATCTCCTTTTATAATCCAATCTTTAAGAGTCTCTGCTATTTCGCGTGCTTTGGAATAACTTGAAAGGCTTCCCGTGGGAACTTCCCGGCCCGAGATATTAATTTTACCGCTCCTTAATTGCGCATAATTCACCCGCCCTATGCTTCCGCCAGTTCCTTCCGGATATGCCTTGCCATAATCCACAATAGGAGCTGTTATATCCTCATCTTTAACAGAAGTAAAATAAGCAATTTCCTCATCTAAAACAGGTATCGGAATTCCGATTCCAACTGTCAAAGTCGTACCATATCCAAGCATACTTGTTCCTCTGAGCCACTCAGGCTTCATCTGTTTTAAATCTCCGATTACAGCCAGAGTTCCGGCTGGAGTTAAAGGCAGGCCATTCTCAGCTCTTTTAACAGCAGGGTTATGCTGGGTTCCCCACCAGCTAATATATCCGATACCTCCGCCTAAGAAAATTTTCGTCCCGATACCTATTGTCTTATAATAAGGGTCATTTAGAAGAGGGGACAATTGTCCTGCACTGCAGTAATTGGCATTGCCCATATTGGGCTTAAGTATACCCATGTAGGTATGAATAACCTTGTCTGAAAGGTTCACTGCAATGTTATAATTCTGATAGCAATTTCTGAAATTAAACAATACCGCTTCATTTATATCTTTTATGTTTATT